>NZ_NOZT01000026.1:0-44112 GCF_002412355.1 Acinetobacter sp. YT-02 | reverse complement strand
GGTTCTTGATGGTGAAGTAGGAATTAAACATCAAACCCACATTGAGTAGGTTTGAGTAGGTTTTAAATAACGGTAAAATAATTAGTACTTATTCTTGCCCTAAACCATATTGTTAATATTTTATTTGAAGCCGAGTTAAGTAATTAACTCGGTTTTTGATTGCTATTATTTTTCGGGGGGGATTGCCTTATAATTTAATTGGTAAACAAAAACATCTTACTTGCCCAAAATCATCTGTAACACAAACTTGGAACCAATAAAGCCAAGCGCCAATAAAAAGAAGCCAATAATGGTAAAGCGAATCGCTTTTTGTCCACGCCAGCCAAATTTATAACGGCCCAACAGCAGCGCGCCATAGATAAACCAGGAAATAATACTAAAGGCAGTCTTATGCGCTAAGTGCTGGGCAAAGAAGTTATCAATGGTTAGGAAACCAAAACCCAATGCCAGCGTCAGCAGGATAAAGCCGGCAATCAGCATATCAAACAGCAGCTCTTCCATGGCTTGAAACGGTGGCAGCAAATTCACCCAAATCCGGCGTTTCTGTTTGTTTTTCAGCTCCCGGTTCTGAAACCAGAGCAAGACCGCATGGATAGTGGCCATCAGCAAGACCGCATAGGCCGATAACGACAGCAGGATGTGAATATCCAGACCTAAAGAATTGTTTTCGACAAACAGGTTTAAACCGCTAAAGGAATGGCCCAGAATCAGGCCGGTCGCGGCCACTGGAATCCCAATCAGGTTTAGCGCAATCACCGGCCGGTAAGTACTAAACAGTACACTTAATAACAGCATTAAGCCTGAGGTAAAGGACATCAGGTTAAACACGTTATAGTTAATGCCCATCGGCAGCAGCATGTCGTTATACAGCACAGCGGCGTGCAAACATAAACCCAAGCCCAGCACAATACCAATAAACCAATGGTTTGGAGCACGCTTGGACATTAAATGCATAAATAAATACCAGAACGAAGTGGTATAAGCGATTAATGCCAGAATCGTGTAAACCAAGGGGAGACTGCTCATGTCAAACCTTTTTCAGGATGATGAATATTCATTTATATAAATTCGATGCGAACTACAGTATCCTATAGCATCTTATGCATAAATTTTCTATTTTAAGAAACATTTTTTTGCTGATGGCTATTTTAAGCGGATTTTGCAATGTTTGATACCTTAACAGAACGACTCACGCAGAGTTTAAGAAATGTTACTGGCTCAGGGCAGCTAACCGAAGACAATATTAAAGATACGTTACGTGAAGTACGTATGGCACTTCTTGAAGCCGATGTGGCGTTACCTGTAACTCGTGAATTCATCGCGAAAGTTAAGGAAGAGGCATTGGGTCAGGAAGTGATGACTCAGTTATCCCCTGGTCAGGCGTTCGTCAAAATTGTCTATGACGAACTCACAAAAATGATGGGCGAGGCCAATGAAAGCCTTGACCTTGCTGCCAAGCCACCGGTTGTGGTGTTATTGGCAGGTTTGCAGGGTGCGGGTAAAACCACCACTGCAGCAAAATTGGCACGTTTCTTACAAGAACGTCAAAAGAAAAAAGTAGCGATGGTGTCTGCCGACGTTTACCGTCCTGCGGCAATTAAACAGCTACAAACGGTTGCAGGCGAAGTTGGCGCAATTTTCTTTGACTCAAATGCCAATGAAAACCCTGTCGATATTGCCAACCGTGCCATCGAACAGGCAAAAATTCAGTTTGCTGATGTGTTAATTGTCGATACTGCAGGTCGTTTGCACGTCGATGATGACATGATGGATGAAATCAAGGCATTACATTCAGCGATTAAACCGACTGAAACCTTGTTCGTGGTCGATGCCATGACGGGTCAGGATGCGGCAAATACAGCCAAAGCCTTTAATGATGCCTTGCCATTAACAGGTGTAATCCTTACTAAAACTGATGGTGATGCGCGCGGTGGTGCAGCACTTTCAGTTCGTGCGATTACAGGTAAACCGATTAAATTCTTGGGGATGGGTGAAAAACTCGATGCCCTAGAGCCATTCCACCCAGAACGTGTTGCACAACGTATTTTGGGCATGGGTGACGTGCTGTCTTTGGTCGAAGAAGTTGAACGTAAAATCGACAAAGAAAAAGCCGAAAAAATGGCGAAAAAACTGCAAAAAGGCGGCAGCTTCAACTTTGAAGATATGCTGATGCAGTTTGAACAAATGAATAAAATGGGCGGCATGATGGGCTTCTTAGACAAGTTGCCTGGCATGAGCAACTCAGGTATTCAAGATGCAATTGCGCAAGCCAATCCTGAAAAGCAAGTGAAAAAGATGGAAGCGATTATCCAGTCGATGACCATCAAAGAGCGTCGTAACCCAGACCTGATGAATCCAAGCCGTAAAAAACGTATTGCTGCGGGTTGTGGTATGGATGTGTCAGAAGTGAATAAGTTGATCAAGCAACATGCACAAATGGCAAAAATGATGAAAAAATTTGCCAATCCATCGGGCATGGCAAAAATGATGCGTTCACTGGGCGGTTTACAAAAGCAATTCAGTGGCGGTGGTATGGGGCCATTGTTTGGTGGCAACGACCCAACCAAGAAATAATTGTTAAAAACATCTTAGAATCAAAGTGTTAAAAAAGCAGGCGCATAAAAATGCGCCTGCTTTTTTGTTGTTCTTTATTCGTAGATGACAGCTACACCGAAAGATTTATCAGCGTAGATGGAGCAATGTTTGGTTTTTAGTGCACTTCATGGGTTGCATATTGAATATAACGCTGCAAACCTTTGAGCAATAAATCTTGCTCGACTTGCGGTTGATATTGCTGCAAGAATTTGGCAAACAGCGGTGCATCGCCACCCGTTAAAATCAGTTTACGTGGTGACTGTCGAATTACATGCTCAATGGTGCTGAGCAAGCCGAGTAAAATACCATGATGAACAGCATCAATGGTGCTGCGTCCTGGGGTGAGTTCATCAAATGCAGCATCGGGAATTTTAATGCCTTTGGTGTTTTGAATCAGTGCATCACGTTGCAAATATAAGTTCGGTAAAATATAGCCGCCTAAATGCGTCAGTCCATCCGCCAAATCAATAGTCAGCGCCGTACCACAACTAATGACACAATAATTTTCTTGTGGGTCATTTGCCACGGCAAGCACTTGCAGCCAGCGATCTATCCCCAGTTGTTGAATATCATATTCACAATGCAAACCTGCATAATCTGCATGCACTTTGGCATAAATCACAGGCACATTCAGGGTTTTTAAAATCAAGTGAATGCGTTGATTATTCTTCTGATCTTGTACCGATGACACGCCTACTTTATGCACATTCAGACTTTTAAAGTGTTGAATCAAACCCAGCAACAAATCGGCAGGAGATTGCAAATGCAATTCTGCTTCATGTTCGATGATGCGGTCTTGTTCTGTGACCCAATATTTCAGGCGGGTGTTACCAATATCTAGCCATAAATTTTTCATGAAGATGACTCGGCATGATCGATAGGGCGTAAACGTCCCTGATAAAAAACTTCAAGCCCTTGTGCCGTTTCAATTTGCACTGCGCCATCATCCTGAATGCCTAAAAAAGTACCCTGACAAGTACCTTTAAAATGTTCAAATTCAACTTGTTGTTCCATAAATGCGGCATGATGATTGAAGCGAGATGCCAAATTATAGCAATCGTGATTAAACCAGTCGCAGGCTTGTTGAATGGCAAGATAAAGCTCTGCGATCAGGCGCACACGATCAATAGATACCAAACCCAGTTCGGTTAAAGATGTGGTTTTTTGATCAATAACTGCTGAGCTGACAGGTGCAAGATTAAGCCCAACCCCAACAATGACTTGCTGTGCAGAAATTGGCTCAATTAAGATGCCGCCCCATTTGCCTTGCGGGCTGTATAAGTCATTTGGCCATTTTACTTGTAGATTCAGCGCCTGTAGACTCGGCATTTGCAAGATATTTAACGCAATTTCTAAAGCCAAACGCCCATTTACAGGTGTTCGTAAATTTAGCAATGTGCTTAAATAGATGTTCCCTTCGGGTGATACCCATTGCCGTTGACGTTGTCCTCGACCATGCGTTTGTCTGGTACTGCATACCAAGACACTCTGCACACCTTTTTGTGCAATTTCCCGTACATCATCATTGGTGGAAGTGGTAATCGGCTTCAGGATGAGTACTTCTGGAAGCTGTCCTGCTTCTGTGAGTTGTTGTTGCAGTTGTCGGGTTTCTACATCCATACGAATTTACAAATAGTGGAATATATTTATGGAGTTAATCATATATTTATTGATTGGTGCAATTGCTGGATTTGCAGCAGGGCTGTTTGGCGTGGGCGGCGGCTTAATTATTGTGCCAATTTTATATATTGTGTTCACTCAACTCAATTATGACCCATCGGTGTTAATGCACATGGCGGTGGGGACATCATTGGCAACCATTATTGTAACTTCGATCAGCTCAGTTACGGCACACCATAAAAAAGGTGCGGTGATGTGGCCTGTATTTCGTAATCTTGCGCCTGGTTTAATTGTGGGTGCATTTGTTGGTGCAGGTATTGCCGATTTCCTTTCGGGGCAAGGCTTACAATTATTAATTGGCGGTTTTGCACTGTGGGTGGCTTTTAAGATGTTTAGAGGCGCAAATATTGCGGTTGATCCTTCACATCATTTGCCTTCAACTGCAAAGCAAGTCATGGCGGGCGGTGGGATTGGCATTGCCTCTGCAATTTTTGGGATTGGCGGTGGCAGTTTAACAGTGCCGTACTTAAACCGTTACGGCGTGGTCATGCAAAAAGCGGTAGCAACCTCAGCCGCTTGTGGTTTGCCAATTGCGGTGGCGGGCGCATTAGGCTTTATGTGGTTTGGTAAGCAAGCCGAAGTTGCAGTACCCAATACCATTGGTTATATCCACATTTATGCATTTATAGGCATTAGTGTGATGAGCTTTATTACTGCCAAAGTTGGTGCGAAAGTGGCACATTTGTTATCGCCAGCGATGTTGAAAAAATGTTTTGCCTGCTTGCTGACCACCGTTGGCTGTTATTTTGTATATCAGGGTATGCGAGTATTTTTCTAAGTTGAGTCGCTATTTTCTTTGTTTTAAGCCATGTAAAATTGGCTCTAGCGCCATGAAATTGTCGGACAATGTCATGGCGTTGTGATCTGTTTCGCAGTAAAAAGAAAGATGCTTGTATCGGAGCTATGCTTGCAGTCGAAGGATGATCCTGAGATGTCTTAAATGAGAGTAGCTCCGAATTTTCATCACTGCATCTTATAAAAACAAGATAGGAACAGTATGCAACAACAAGAATCAGAAAGTTTATCGGAACAAATTGCCCGACACATCGCAGAACAGATTATTAGCGGTGATTTGGTTGAAGGTGAGCGTATTCAGGAATTGCGCATCGCCAAAGAACTGGACGTGAGTCGTGGTTCGGTACGTGAAGCGCTGTTGTTATTGCAACGTACTCATCTGATTGAAATTTTTCCACGTCGTGGTGCAATTGTGTCGGAAATGTCGGCACAGCAAGTCCGAGCTTTGTTTGACAGCAGCAGTTTGTTATTGGGTTATATTGTGCAGCGTATTGCGGACACGTGGCGAATGCATGAAGCAGAAGCCTTACAACAACTTTTGCTGCAACTGGCAGAGCAATGTCGCTTGGGCAATACTGAAAAGTTTTATGATTTAATTTTTCAATATCTGGCACGGCAGCCTGATATGGTGGGAAATTTATATTTAATGAAGTTCTATCAAGAGTTATTGCCATCGTTAAGACGCAGTTACTTTTTGACCTTAAATACTTCGCGTCGGGAGTTACAAGAATCTTTTGAATTATTTAAACTGGTGAGTGATGCAATTTTAAGCAGAAAATCACAACAAGCCACTTTATTTATGGAAGATTTTTGCCGACACTTGCGCAACTTGGTGTTGGAATCTCTGACCCGTATGAAACAGATCGAGCTTGCATGGGCAAGACGTTCACGCCGTTAATTGGGACATTATGCGTTTAAGCAGTTTAAAACTTTCTGGCTTCAAATCTTTTGCCGACAGTACGACCTTACATTTTAAAGCCAACCGTACCGCTGTGGTGGGGCCGAATGGTTGTGGTAAATCCAATGTGATTGACGCCATTCGTTGGGTGATGGGCGAATCTAGTGCGCGCCAGTTGCGTGGCGGCAGTATGCAGGATGTAATTTTCACAGGAACTGCCAAACGCAAACCTGTAGGTGTAGCCAGTGTTGAACTGCGTTTTGACAATACCTATGGCAAATTGGGCGGTGCTTATAACGCCTATAATGAACTGTCGGTACGTCGGCAGGTCAACCGTGATGGTAAGTCTGAATATTTTTTAAATGGAACCAAGTGTCGTCGTCGTGACATCACCGATATTTTTCTGGGTACAGGTTTAGGCCCGCGTTCTTATGCAATTATTGAACAGGGCATGATTAATCGTTTGGTTGATGCTAAACCTGAAGAAATGCGGGTGTTTATTGAAGAAGCGGCAGGCGTGTCACGTTATCAGGCGCGTCGTCGTGAAACCATGCTGCATTTGGATCACACCACGCAGAATCTGGCGCGTTTGGAAGATATTGCTTCAGAACTAAAATCGCAACTGAAAACCTTAAAACGTCAGTCAGAAACAGCTATTCAATACAAAGCGCTTGAGAGTGAAATTCGTACCATTAAAGTCGAAGTGTTGTCTTTTCAGTGTGAACAAAGTGCGCGTTTACAGCAAGAATATACCCTGAGTATGAATGAGTTAGGGGAAAGTTTTAAATTGGTGCGCTCTGAGCTGACTACTTTGGAACATGACTTAACTGCGACCAGTGAGTTGTTTCAGCGTTTGATTCAGCAATCGACACCGCTACAACAAGAGTGGCAACAGGCAGAAAAGAAACTGGCTGAACTGAAAATGACTTTGGAACAAAAACAAAGTTTGTTTCAGCAAAATACCGCGACTTTATCGCAGCTTGAACAACAAAAAGCACAAACCAAAGAGCGTATGCAGCTGATTGAATTACAGTTAGAAAGTCTGGTTGATCAGCAAGAAAACCAACAGGAAAATCTACAGCAGCAAGATCATTTAGCGCAGCAGCAGAGTCAGCAATTTCAAGATTTAAAAGCGCAGCAACACACTCAAGCTGAACAATATGCGCAAGTCAAAGCACAAGTAGAACAGCAACAACAAAAGTATGTGCACATGCAGGCTCAAAGTGAGCAACTGGCGAAAAACATCAGCCGTATTGAACAGCAAAAACAAACCCTGACACAGCAGTTTGCACAAATTCAGCCGCAAGATCAGCAAGAGGGGATGCAACAACTGCAAGACGAAAAGACCCGCTTGCAGGCTGAAATGTTGACGCTAGAACACAGTATTCAAGACAGTACTCAGCAACTCGCCACGTTGCAGACCAACTATAATGAGCACAAAGCACAGTGTGCGACCTTAAAATCTGAGATTCAGATTTTGCAGTCAGAACAGAAAAATCTCAATCAATTGCTCATTAAGCAAAGTCCAAAAGCACAAGCCGATGTGGTGCAGTTGATGCAAGTGTTACAACTTGCAGATGTGGCGAAACCACATGCCAATTTAATTGAAAAGTTTTTGGCTAAATGGTTGTCTGCACAGGTGGTAGAAGCAGATATTGAATTTCAGGACAGCCGCGCACGTCAGCTAAAAATTCATTTGGCTGTAGATTCAAAGACATCAAAAATACAGCTTTCGGGGTGTGAGTCGCTCAGTGACTGGATTGCTTCACCGCAAAGTAGCTTGTGGCAAAGTGTCGCAATTACAGAAAGTTTATCGCAGGCTTTGGCATTGCAAGCGCAATTACAAGCAGGGCAGTCTATCCTTGGTTTAGATGGTTATCATGTGGGAGCAGACTGGGTAATCGGGCTGTTTTATGATGAAGCGGCACAGGCAGGGCAAGGGGCATTAAGCCATCGGATTCGCTTGGATGAAATTGAACAGGCGTTGGCGTTGCAACTGCCACAATATGAGCAAGCAGAACAGCAACTGCCTGAATTGCAGCAACAGGTACAACAGTTGCAGCAGCAATTGCAGCAACAACAGCAACAGCTCAAACAGCAACAGCAAGCCTTGCAAACGCTAGATGTGCAAATGGCGAAAGCCGAAAGTGCGGCACAGGCTTTTGCAGTACAGCAACAGCAATTACAGCATCAATTGGCACAATTAGATGAGCAGCTTGAAGAAGATGCTATGCAAAAAGATGATCTGGAAATTGATTTGCATGCTTTGGCTTTTAAACTTGAGCAAGCCTTACCGCAGTATAAAACCTTGCAATTTCAGGTCGAGCAGCTGAATGAGCAGCTGGATAGTTCACAGCAACAGTTTCAGCAGCAGCAACAAGAAGTGGATCTGTTACGTCGTCAAGCGGTACAAACTCAGCAGCAAATTGAACTGTTAGAAAAAGATGCCACTTTCTTAAAAGCACAATATCAACAAATTGTGGCGCAAATGGAACAAGCCAAAAAGTTTGTCGATCCTGTTCAGTTGGAATTGCCTGACTTGGAAACTCAGTTTTCAGAGCAGCAGCAGCAGACTGAAAAGCTGCAAAAAACTTGGCAGGAATGGCAAGTGGAATTGAACAGTGTGCAGTCCAAACAGCAGCAACTGACCGAGCAACGGCAGCAGCAACAGCAGCAAGATGAACAATTACGTGCCAAACTCGAAGAAAAGCGCTTGGCATGGCAATCGGCAAAGTCGGACTATCAGCATTATTCTGAACAGTTAAAAGATTTAAACAGCGAGATCATCACAGGTTTGCAGATTGATGTCGCTGCGCATCAACAAAAACTGGCGAAAGCGCAGCAACAGTTTGATAAATTGGGTGCGGTCAATTTGGCGGCTTCGGAAGAATATGAAGAAGTATCTGCCCGTTTTGCAGAATTAAGCCATCAAATTGAAGACTTGGAAAATACCGTTTCGCAGTTACAGGCGGCAATGAAAAGTATTGATCAGGAAACTCGTAAACTGTTTATGAATACTTTTGATCAGGTGAATACCGAATTGCAGGAGTTGTTTCCTAAAGTCTTTAATGGCGGTGAAGCGAGTCTGAGCTTGGAAGATGACTGGCAATCTGGGGTGAAATTGATGGCGCGTCCACCGGGTAAGCGCAACAGTTCTTTGGCCTTACTTTCAGGGGGTGAAAAAGCACTGACAGCTTTGGCTTTGGTTTTTGCAATCTTCCGTTTAAACCCAGCGCCATTTTGCGTACTCGATGAAGTTGATGCACCGTTAGATGATGCTAACGTGGGGCGCTTTTGTAATTTAGTAAAAGAACTTTCTGAACAAGTGCAATTCATTTACATTACACATAATAAACTTGCTATGACGATGGCAACCGACCTCTTAGGTGTTACCATGCCTGAACCGGGAACCTCAAAATTAGTAACCGTAAATTTAGAAGAAGCCGCAGAATACGGCCTAGTCGCGGAGGCATAATATGGAAATCACCACAATCGTTGGAATTGTCATCGCTATTGTGATCATGGCGTTTGGTTTGAAAATGATTCTAAAAAAACCTGTAGATTCAGCGCCATCCTTAGATTCGGAACTGCAATTTAATGCAGAAAGCCAAAAACCGATTATTCCACGCCATGTACGTGACCAATTGCAAAGCGACGCTACGCCACCGCGTGTGGAGCCGACTTTAACGGTAGATGAAGTTACGCAAGATGCGCCTGCCAAGTCTGAACCACAGGCTTTAACGGATGATGTCGTGGCTTCTTCAAGCACAGAAACTGACAAAGTTGAACCGAGTTTGCAGGCAAATACAGAAAATTCTGAGCTTGATCCATCCACAACGATATCGAAGTCTGAAGTTGCACAAGACACGCCAAGCCCGACAGCGACAACTTCAGAATATTCATTATCGGATGAAATTCAGCAAGTGATTGTAGAAACTGAACCGAATGCGCAGACTGTCGAGCAAAACAAAGCTTCGACTGAATACAGCCTGAATCAACACATTGAAACTGCCGAAATTTCAGAATTTAATGAAGAAAGCAGCATTTTAGATTCGCATTTGTATGAACAAAAAATCATGGATGAAGAAAGTGCCCTGGCAACCGCTGAATCTTTTATCGCGCTGAATGTCTTCCCTGAACGTCGCATACTTTCGGGCGATAAAGCCTTAAAAGTCTTGATGAAATATGGTTTACGTTTCGGTGAAATGTCATGTTTCCATCGCTATAACGAAGATGGCACTAAATTATTATTTTCAGTTTTACAAATTAATGATGAAGGCGCAGATGGTTTTGATTTAGAAACTTTATCGAGCGAACAAGTTAAAGGTTTAGCGTTCTTCCTCGCTTTGCCGCACAGCGATGTGCAAAATGCCTTTGATACCATGGTCAGCATTTCAGGACTGATTGCACGTGAAATTGATGGAACGGTCTATGACCAAAACCATTTAGAGTTTACTCCACAATTACGTGAACACTGGCGTCATCAGGCGATAGATTATCGTGCTGGTCAGGCAAGTCATGCCTAGAATTGCGATCTCGTACTGGGTATAAGCTACGTCAAGTGTTTGGCAATTGAACTGAGTGCAGTAGGATAAATTGCAACTTTGCAGCCGCATTTTTATAATGTGCGCAGCAATACAAGCTGTAGCATGCGCTACATAGAAAAAATTGAAGGGCGGAACAAGACCGCCCTTTTTTATGGTGGAAAATATGTCTGTAGATTTAACCGTCGTGGCGCAAATGCGTCAATTGATTCAACTGCTTGCCAAGCACAATCATGCCTATTATGTGATGGATCAACCGACAATTGCAGACAGTGAATATGATCAGCTTTTCCATCAACTAAAAGCGTTGGAACAACAGTATCCAGATTTAGTTCAACCCGATACACCGACCAATAAAGTCGGTGGCACACCTTTGGCAAAGTTCACCACGGTTACACATGCTGTGCCAATGTTGTCTTTAGGCAATGTGTTTAATCAGGAAGAATTATTTGCCTTTGCAAGACGTGTCGAAGAGCGTTTGCCCAACCAAAATATTGAATACGATGTCGAACTCAAATTTGATGGTTTGGCGATTTCACTTTGGTATGAACATGGTGTTTTAGTGCGTGGTGTGACCCGTGGTGATGGGGAAACAGGGGAAGACATTACCCACAACGTCAAAACTATCCGCAATTTACCGAAAGTTTTGAGTGCGACAGAAACGGCTATTCCTGAATTTTTGGAAGTGCGTGGTGAAGTGTTGATGCCAAAACTTGGTTTTGAAAAACTCAATGCGGCCAATACAGCCAAAGGTGAAAAAACCTTTGCCAATCCACGCAATGCAGCAGCAGGCAGTTTGCGTCAGTTAGACCCGAATATTGCGGCTTCACGTCCTTTAGCATTCTATGCTTATGGCATTGCGCAATGTGTGCCGCCTCATGGACAAAGCACCATGTCCGACAGTTTGGCATGGTTGGGGCAGTTTGGTTTTGAAATTGGCGAACGTCATTTTGTCTGCAAGAGCATTCAAGATGTTCAGGCGGCCTATGAGCAAATTAACCTTGAGCGTCCGAATTTAAGCGTTGAAATTGATGGCATGGTGGTCAAGGTCAATGACTTGAAACAGCAACAGCAATTGGGCTTTTTAAGTCGTGAGCCGCGCTGGGCGACTGCCTATAAATTCCCTGCAGTTGCCGCTTTAACCACCATTGAAAATATTGATTGGCAAGTGGGGCGCACAGGTACGTTGACGCCTGTGGCACGTTTAAACCCCGTTGCGGTAGGTGGTGTGACGGTATCCAATGTTACTTTGCATAATATTGGTGAAATTCACCGTTTGGATGTGCGTTTAGGCGATACGGTCAGTGTTTACCGTAGTGGTGATGTGATTCCCAAAGTTGAAAAAGTCTGGCCTGAATTTCGCCTTGCCGATGCGCAAGAAGTGCATTTACCTGAACAATGCCCTGTGTGTGATTCGCCTGTGGTGATGCCTGAAGGTGAGGCTTTGGCGCGTTGTTCAGGCGGTTTGTATTGTGCGGCACAGCGTATTGAAGCGATTCGTCATTTTGTGTCACGTAAAGCCATGGATATTGAAGGTTTGGGTGATCGTTGGGTGGAGTCATTACTGCATCTGAACTTGCTACAAAATGTGGCTGATATTTATCATTTACACGAACACCGCGACACTTTGCTCGGCATTGAAAAAATGGGTGAGAAGTCGGTTCAAAACTTGATTGACTCGATTGAAAACAGCAAAAAAACTACTTTGGCTGCGTTTATTTATGCATTGGGAATTCGTGGTGTGGGCGAAACCACCGCGCGGATGCTTGCCAATACTTTTCAGACTTTAGAGGCTTTGCGTGAAGCTGATTTAGAAGCGTTAAAGAAAACTCCAGATGTGGGAGATATTACGGCAGAATGGATTTTGGACTTTTTCCAAGCACCGCATAATTTAGAAGTGTTGGATCGTTTATTAGCTGCAGGCATTCATTGGGATGCTCCGATTGCACCGACACGTCAGCCTTTGAATGGTGAAAGTTGGGTGATTACAGGGACGTTGAGCCAAATGGGACGCGATGAAGCGACTCAGTTGTTGCAGGCTTTGGGTGCACGGGTGAGTGGTAGTGTTTCGGGTAAAACCAAATGTGTCGTGGCGGGTGAGAAAGCTGGCTCAAAGCTGGAAAAAGCCGAGAAGTTGGGTGTGCAGGTCATGAATGAAGCTGAGTTTATTCAGCTGATGCAGGAATATGGTGTGCTTGAATAAGCATCATCCTACATTTTATCCACTAATAGGTACAAAGGCACTTCAACGATGAAGTGCCTTGGTTTTTACTGAGAGAAGTCGAAGGTTTAACGTTTCTTCACAATGCCATCATCAATGAGTTGCTGAAAATGTTCGACTAGACTGGTTTCAATATTGCGGTAGTGCATACCCAATTCACGCTGACTTTTTTCCGCATTAAAATAAATTGGGTAGCCCATATTCAGTTCCACAAATTTACGGGAAAAACCAAGTAGAGGGCCAAAGGCTTTAAAGGCAAATTTAGGTAACTGATTGCGTGGGAAAGGGTATTTACGTCCAAAGTGCTGCGCTAAAATTTTGCCCATTTCCAATAAGCTGAGTGTGCCACCGCTAATAATATAGCGACCTTCAGCAGCAGGGTTGAATGCGGTCTGAATGTGAGCATCGGCAACATCACGCACATCGACAATGCCATTCCACATAGCAGGGACACCTGCCAAGGTCATACCGTTGGCAAACTGCAATAACACTTCCACGCTGCCCGATTGGGTGTTTTTGGTCAACGATGGGCCAAGCACCAAAGCAGGGTTGATACAGACCAAATCCCAGCGGTTTTGTGCCTTTGCCATTTCCCAAGCTTTGCGTTCAGCTGCCACTTTTGAATAAGGATAAGGCTGATGCTCAGGGCTGCTGCTAGTATTCCAGTGACTTTCATCAAAGCGATTATTGGCCGTATTTAAAATATCAATCGCATCGCCATAGGTTGCAGCAATACTTGAAGTCACCACTACACGCTTTACCGATGCAGTACGATTAACGCTGTTTAATACATTTTCGGTGCCTATGACGGCAGGTTCAATAATGTCTTTAACTGCATCTTTATAATTGGTGACCACAAAAGGCGAGGCCATGTGCAGCACGATTTCACAACCTTGCATGGCGGCATCAAAAGCACCTTCTTCAAGTAAGTTGGCTTGGAATAATTGTAAGTTGCCTGTGCTTTTTGCCGCGATATCAGTCAGATGTTGAAAACTGTGGGTTTTATTCAGATCACGCACCGTCGCGTGTACGGTATGTCCTTGTTCAAGCAGGTTTTTAATGACCCAACTGGCAATATAGCCTGTTGCGCCTGTGACTAAAATGGGTGCAGATGTATTTAGATTTGTCATTATTTTAAGAAAGTGATGGAACTCGTGACTATCATAAAGCAGCTGGGTTTTAAAATCCGCTTTTTAGGCGTTTTTTACGATACTTGAGCGTCAAAGTATGGTTTCTTTCAATATTTACAAAATGATGCAAAATCATTGTATTGTCATTTTTAAAGCTAAGTTTTGCCAAGCAGTTGTTTTATATATGGGAATTTTTAAGTTATATTGCAAATGCGTATGTTTCTCATTTTAATTTTATAAAAATCATGGGTTTACAATAATTAACTTTTGCAATTTTGCCTGAATGTGTCCATAATGACTAGATTAAGAAAGGGAGTACAGCAAATGCGTGGCAATCCAGAAGTCGTAGACTATTTAAATATGTTGATTGGTGGCGAACTGGCTGCTCGCGATCAATACCTGATTCATTCGCGTATGTATGAAGATTGGGGTTTAAGCAAAATTTTTGAGCGCATTGACCATGAAATGCAGGAAGAAGCGCAGCATGCCGATGCTTTAATTCGTCGTGTATTGTTCCTTGAAGGCACTCCAAATATGCAGCGCGATGACATCGACGTGGGTGAAGATGTGGTGTCTTGCTTAAAAGCCGATTTAAAACTGGAATACGAAGTACGTGAAAAATTGGCGCAAGGCGTAAAATTGTGTGAAGAAAAAGGCGATTATGTTAGCCGTGATATGTTGCGTCAGCAAATGACCGACACAGAAGAAGATCATACGTACTGGTTGGAAAAACAATTACGTTTAATTGAATTGATTGGTTTACAAAACTACATTCAATCGCAAATGTAATCTGATCAAAGCAAAATAGACCAAAACCCGATTTATGATAAGTCGGGTTTTTTTATAGATCGGTTTTTATAGATTGGCTTTTTTATATCAATTGGTTTTTTTAAGGATGTATCTTGGTGCTTTGCAGATGTCGATTGAGCCGATTCAGTATTATACTGAGGTGATTTTCTAACTTGAGAGCAAGCCACGTGCAACAACAGATTTTATTGATTACAGGCTGGGGCGGTGGTACTGCACTCTTAAATCCGTTACAGCAAGCCTTAACTGCACAAGGTTTTCGGGTTGAGCTCATCAATATTTTTAACGCTACTGATGCTCAAGTCATGCAGCAACAGGTTGAATTTGCACGTCAGTTTGATGTAATTATGGGCTGGTCACTGGGTGGGCAATTGGCAACGCTACTGGTCGATGCGATTGCCAGCCAATATGCAGGATATAAAACCTTAATTACCATTGCATCCAATCCGTGTTTTGTTGCACAAGCCGATTGGGATACCGCTATGCCACAAGCCACGTTTGCCCAGTTTAAACAATCTTTTGCACAAGATCCAATTCTGACCCTAAAGCGTTTTGGTTTTATGGTGTGTCAGGGTGTCACTAGTAGTAAAACCGACCTATTACAATTACAAAGTTTGGTTCAGCCACAGCCGCAATCTTTGCTTCAACACGGTTTGGATTTATTGGAAAACTTAAACTTGGTGACTAAGCTTAAAAATTATACAGGTCTGCAGTATCATCTTTTTGCCGAGCAGGATGTTTTAGTTGATTGCAAAGTTGCAGCTAAACTGCAAAATTTAGCTGCAAAGTTTTTAAGCGTAGATGTTTTGCAAGGCTCGCATGGGCTGCCATTGTTCCATGCCGATGAGTTGACTAGCAAAATCTGCCAATATTTACAGAAAAACCCGCCAACAGGTCCATAAGTGACAAATCTCGCAATTTATTTTATCTGTAGACAGGTTTAAGATTTAGCACATCAAGTTTTTTACAAGATCAAGGATGATGGTGGGATGACAGAACAGATGGATTTGGCTTTTGATCGTGAACATCTTTGGCATCCTTACACCTCTATGACTCAGCCCTTAACAACCTTTAAGGTTAAGCGGGCATTTGGCAGCACCATTGAACTTGAAGATGGTCGCCAGTTGATTGACGGCATGTCATCGTGGTGGTGCGCGATTCATGGCTATAACCATCCTGAGCTGAACCGTGCTGTGACTGAGCAACTCGACAGTATGGCGCATATCATGTTTGGTGGATTGACCCATCGTCCTGCTATTGAGTTAGGGCGTTTGTTGCTCGAAATTACCCCACCGAGTTTAGATAAAATTTTTTATGCAGATTCAGGCTCCGTCGCCGTTGAAGTGGCGCTGAAAATGGCTGTGCAATACTGGACTGCACAAGGCAAAACTGAAAAAACCAATTTTATTACCACCCGTTCTGGCTATCATGGCGATACATGGAATGCCATGTCGGTTTGTGATCCTGTTACAGGGATGCATCAGGTTTTTGGCTCAAGTTTGGCGCGTCGTTATTTTGTATCTGCACCACAAACAGGTTTTGACCAAGAGTGGAATCCTGCCGATATTGCAGAATTGGCGCAAAGTTTGGTAGAGCATCATCAGCAGATTGCCGCCATGATTATTGAACCAATTGTGCAAGGTGCAGGCGGCATGCGTTTTTATCATCCTGAATATTTGCGTCAAGCCAAATTGCTTTGTGAGCAATATGATGTGTTGTTAATTTTTGATGAAATTGCCACAGGTTTTGGGCGTACAGGTAAGTTGTTTGCATGGGAACATGCTCAGGTCGAACCCGATATTATGTGTATCGGCAAAGGGCTGACAGGCGGTTATATGACTTTGTCTGCCACATTGACCACGAAGCATGTTGCAGAAATGATTTCGCAGGGTGAGGCAGGTGTGTTTATGCATGGCCCGACCTTTATGGCAAATCCACTGGCTTGCGCGGTTGCAGTAAAAAGTACCCAATTATTATTAGAACAAGACTGGCAAGCCAATATTCAACGCATTCAGCAGCAACTTGAACAGCATTTAACGCCATTGGCTAATTTGGCATGGGTGCAGGATGTGCGGGTTTTAGGTGCAATTGGTGTGGTAGAACTTAAACATGCTGTCGATATGCAAAGCTTGCAACAAGAATTTGTGCAACGCGGTATTTGGGTGCGTCCATTTGGTAAATTGGTTTATGTGATGCCGCCGTATGTGATTACAGCAGCAGAACTAAATACTTTATTGCAGCAATTGGCTGAGGTGGTGGCAGGCATGCAAGGAGCGAGCGCATGAGTTTACTCGATCACTATGCAGAACAGCTTGATCAGCTTCGCCAACAGGGTAATTTTCGTCAGTTTCGCAGCAATCAACAGCAAGCTAAAACCATTGAAATTCAGCAACAGCAGATGCTGAATTTATCGTCTAATGATTATTTGGGTTTAGCTTCTGACTTGCGCTTGCGTGAACAGTTTTTTGATGAAACACCGAATGCACAGCGTTTAATGAGTGCCTCTTCATCACGTTTGCTGACTGGAAATTTCACTGTCTATGAACAGCTTGAAGCCACATTAACGCAATTATTTCATGGGCGAGCTGCCTTGTTGTTTAATAGCGGCTATCACATGAATATTGGTATTTTACCTGCATTGGCAGATGCGAAAACCTTAATTTTGGCCGATAAACTGGTACATGCGAGCATGATTGATGGCATTCGTTTGTCATCTGCAAAATATTTGCGTTATCGACATAATGATTTGGCGCATTTGCAGCAATTGCTGACGCAATATCATGCTGATGAAAATTATGAACGTATTATTGTGGTGACTGAATCTATTTTTAGTATGGATGGTGATGAAACTGATTTAGCCGCTTTGGTCGCGCTGAAACAGCAATTTGCCAAAGTCATGTTATATGTCGATGAAGCACATGCCATTGGCGTACGTGGGCAGCAAGGTTTAGGTTGTGCCGAACAATATGGCGTAATTGATGCCATTGATTTTCTGGTCGGGACATTTGGCAAAGCCGTTGCTTCAATTGGGGGATATTTGATCTGTGATCCGATTATCCGTGATTACTTGATTAATCGGATGCGTCCGCTAATTTTTAGTACCGCGCAGCCACCTATTTGCATGGCGTGGACGCAATTTATGCTGAATCAGATTGTACACATGCAGGCACAGCGTCAGCATTTGGCCGCCTTGAGCCAATATATGCAACAGGGGATTCGGGCCAAAGGTTTTGCTTGCCCATCCACTTCGCAAATTGTACCTGTGATGATTGGCGACTCTACTGCAACTGTAAGCAAAGCCCAACAATTACAGGCGGCAGGTTTTTATGTGATGCCTGTACGTCCGCCGACTGTACCGCAAGGCAGCTCACGACTGCGGATTTGTTTAAATACGCAATTTGAAACGGCAGATTTAACACAGTTACTGGATTTGCTTTAAGTGTGCGTATGCGTATAGATAAGGCACAAGTGGCACAGCGTTTTGCCCGCGCTCATCAGAGTTATAAAACGCATGCCGTGGTACAGCAGCAAATTTGTCAGCAGTTAATGGCAAAAATGCAGCAATATATTGTACAGCAAAAGTTGTCAGGTCAACCTCAGCCTTGCTTTGAAAACGTCTTGGAAATCGGCTGTGGTTCAGGGAATTTAACCGACTTGCTACTGCGTGAATTTCAAATTCAACAGCTGACTTTAAATGATTTATATGCCGAAGTGTTGCATGCGTATCTGCATCATCCTCAAACAACTATCACTCAAATTCATGGCTTAATTGGCGATATAGAACAGCTCGATTTTCCGCAGTCTTTGGATTTAATTTGTTCGAGTTCGGCTTTGCAATGGGTGGAAGATTTTGGAGCATTATTGTGCAAGGCGAATCAAGCGTTACAGCCGCAAGGGTATTTGTGCTTTTCGACATTTGGCCCTCAAAACTTGACTGAAATTAAGCAACTAACAGGTCAGGGCTTACATTATTTGAGTATGGATACGTTACAACAACAGCTCAAACAGCAGGGCTTTGAAGTATTACACTGTTCAGAGCAGTTTGAATCATTAAGTTTTGAACATCCCAAACAGATTTTGCAGCATTTAAAAGCCACAGGTGTCACGGGTACAGCACAAGGGCAGCGTTGGAACAAAACGACTTTAACCGAATTTTATCGGGGCTATGAACAATTTAGTCAGCAACATAGTTCACAGAAAAAAAGTTACACGCTCACGTATCATCCTATTTATTGTCTTGCACGGAGAATGCCATGACAGCTCAAGTTTATTTTGTGAGTGGTATTGATACAGGGATTGGCAAAACCTATGCCACGGGTTATTTAGCCAAGACCATGAATGAACAGGGTATTCAGACCATTACCCAAAAACTGATTCAAACGGGCAATCAAGACGTTTCAGAAGATATTGAGCAGCATCGTAAAATTATGGGCAGTGAATGGTTGCCTGAAGATGATGACAAACTCACCATGCCTGAAATTTTTAGCTATCCTGCTTCACCGCATTTGGCTACACAAATTGATGGTCGTGAGATTGACTTTGCTAAAATTGAGGCTGCGACTGCGCAACTGGCAGCAAAGTATGATGCAGTATTATTAGAAGGTGCGGGTGGACTCATGGTGCCGCTGACCACAGACCTACTCACCATCGACTATATTGAGCAAAAACAATATCCTGTTATTTTGGTGAGTTCTGGGCGTTTGGGCAGTATTAACCACACTTTGCTCAGTTTGGAAGCTTTAAAAACACGTGGTTTGAATTTACATGCATTGGCATATAATTTGAACGATGAATCACAAGACCCTTTAATTTCGCAGGATACTGCCAAATATTTAAAAAATTATTTGTCAAAAAGCTTTCCAAAAGCACAGTGGATTGAAATTCCTGTATTGCCAAATATTTAATTTTTATTATTTTTTGTCCAACCAATTTGCCCAATAAAAAAGCCACACATGAACGTGTGGCTTTTTATCAATTTGGCGTATTTCAGCTTTTAGAATTTTTTAAAGCTTTTATTGCCAAACGGTTTGCGTGGTGCATTTTCGTCACGACGTTCACGGTTGCCGTAGCTGTTGCCATCCTGACGTGGTTCACGGTTGCTGTAGCTGTTACCATTCTGACGTGGTTCGCGGTTGCCATAGCTGTTACCGTCTTGGCGACGCTCACGGTTGCCATAGCTATTGCCGTCTTGGCGACGTTCACGATTGCCATAGCTGTTGCCATCTTGACGACGCTCACGGTTGCCGTAACTGTTACCTTCTTGGCGTGATTCACGTGGTGCAAAACCTGTGTTTTGTGCAGCTTCTTCGGTGTCACGACGTTGCTGACGCAAGAAACCACCACGACGTGCTGCCAACGGTTTTTCCTGCATACGCTCATTGCGACGTTTTGCCATGCCGTACAAACCTGTGCCTTGACGTGGTTTTAACTCAACCGCTTTGGCAAGGTTATCGATGTCATTTTTATCCAATTCCATCCAGCGACCTGTACGTAATTCACGCGGTAAAATTACCGTGCCGTAACGGGTACGCAATAGACGGCTGACTTTCAGACCTTGTGATTCAAAAATACGACGAACTTCGCGGTTACGACCTTCTTTTACCACCACTTGATACCAGCGGTTAATACCATCACCGCCAATTTCAGAGAAAGATTCAAACTTGGCAGGGCCATCATCTAGCACTACGCCGCGCAGCATGTTGTTTTTCAGTTGTGGTGTCACTTCACCCATCACACGAACTGCATATTCACGTTCAATTTCGTTCGATGGGTGCATTAAACGGTTGGCTAATTCACCATCGTTGGTGAATAGCAATAAACCTGTCGAGTTAATGTCCAGACGACCAACCATTACCCAACGATCATTGGCAATTGCAGGCAGGTTATCAAATACAGTTGGGCGCTGTTCTGGGTCGTTGCGTGAGCAAATTTCGCCTTCTGGTTTGTAGTAAATCAGAACACGACGACGAATTTCATCTTCAATTTGGAACTGAACTTTACGACCATCGATGCGAAGCTCATCACCTGGTTCGATACGTTCACCCACTTGGGCAACTTGGCCGTTGACACTCACACGACCAGCGGCAATGACTTCTTCCATATAACGGCGAGAACCCAAGCCTACTCGTGCGAGTACCTTTTGCAACTTTTCACTCATGACAGCACAACCTTAGAAATGATCATCAACAGTTTACCTATTCAAGACACAGACGCAGATGCATCGAGTGCCATGAAAGCTTCCTTGGCATCCTGTAGGGGAGGCAATTGGCTTAAGGAATTCAAGCCAAACGCATTTAAAAATTGGGGCGTTGTAACTAACAACGCAGGTCTTCCTGGGAGTTCTCGAAAGCCAGATTCCTTAATCCAGTTCCAGTCAAACAATGTACGTAAAATTTGACTATTGTTTGATACTCCGCGAATTTGTTCAATATCTGCACGGGTCACAGGCTGGTGGTAGGCAATCACGGCCAATATTTCCAGCATAGAGGGTGAAAGTCTAGTCGGACGTTCAGGCCACACCTGTGTAATAATTGTACGATACTTTGCCCGTACCTGAAAACGAAAACCTTGAGCGGTTTCGATCAGTTCAATCGAGCGACCATGTTGTAGCATGGCCAATTGTTGTAAAAACTGGCGTAATTGCGCTTTGCTATATTTATCTTGAAAAGCTTCTTTCAGACGCGCTAAAGACACAGCACTGTCACTGGCAAAAATAATTGCTTCGAGTTGCATCAGCACTTCATGCTGTTGTTCGCCTTCAGACAAGCTCGAAATTATGGGTTCTGGATTCATGCCTGCGCCCCTTGAATGCTCAATGGTGCTTCAATCCCACTGCTGATAATGCACACTTTTTGCTGGCGAGTCAGTTCTAAAATCGCCATAAAGGTCACAACCATGCCCATGCGTCCCTGACTTGGTTTTAGCAACGCATCAAAACTCAGTACTTCACCCGATGCGAGTTTGGCTTCAATAAATGCAATCCGTTCTTCAAGTAAAACAGGTTCTTGCAAAATTTGATGGGTGACAGGTTCAGGACGATTAAAAATGCAGAACAAGGCATCACGTAATTGATCGGCTGCATAGCCGACATTATTGACTGCGGTATGCCCTAAGCTAACATTGGTAGCAAAAGTATCGCGTTCTAAAACAGGCATTTGCCCCAAGCGTTCAGCTGCTTGTTTGACTCTTAAATAGGTTTCTAAACGGTCAATCAGCTCTTGTTTTGGGTCTTTTTCAATGCTGCTGATACTGGCAGGTTTAGGCAACAATAGGCGGGATTTTAAATCGGCCAGTAATGCCGCCATCACCATATAATCGGCAGTCAGTTCAATATTTAGCGATTTCATGGCATCCATATACGACAGATATTGCGATGCAATCGGGGCAATATCTAACTGGAGTAAATCGAAGCCATTTTTTTGAATCAGGTAAATTAAAAAGTCGAGTGGTCCTTCGAAATGCTCTAACAGAATTTCAAATGCTGCAGGAGGAATATACAAATCCTCAGGAATCGACTCTTGCCACTCATCTAACACACGAATGTGTTGGGCAGGTTCCATCGCATTGTGGAGGGATTGATTCATTACAGTGTTGGGCCACGCGAATTTTCAAAAGCATGCAAATGCTATTTCCGCTTCAGATAAGAAGGAGATGGAGAAATAGCTCAGAATTAATAGCGGCTAGTCTAAAGGATATCGTGATTGAAATAAATCTGTTCTACGACCAAATATCAAAAAAAGCCTAAAATAAATCGGGATTGAGGGAGATTTAAGGCAAGTTGTAAAAATTAACTCATTCAATCTTTAAGTATTTATTTCTGTTTATTCTGTAATGCGTATTCAATCATTGCCATGCAGCTATCTTGCAGGCAAAGATTACGGCTTTCTGATTGTGCCAAAAGTGCTTTGCATAATGCTGCATCTAAAAAATAAGTATAAGTAGCGGGAGGTTCAGGCATTGTTGCTGTGAATGCAGTTTTGGAACATACGATTGCATCGGACTCTAATGTCCAAGGATGTTGCACATAAATGTGCATCTCATCCGAGAACTGCTGCAAATTTAACAATACCTGAAATAAAGTCATCGGTTTAATTCATGCAAGCAAGGCTTTTAAACTGCCGTGCTGTCAATCACTTTGAAGGTAGTGAATGCTTATTCAAAAGCACTCACATCTCCCACACCACGACGCACAATTTGCGGGTTGTCGCCCGATAAATCAATAATACTGGTGGTGCTAAGTGTGCCTAAGCCACCATCAATCAGTACATCAATACGTTTGTTGAGTTGTAGATCAATCTCGTATGGATCATCTAAAGGGTCTTCTTGCCCTAGTAAAATCAGGGTGCTGGTCAGTAAAGGTTCGCCTAATTCTTTAAGCAGCATGCGACAAATGGGGTTGCTTGGAATACGCAAACCAATGGTTTTTTTATTGGGATGCATCAAGCGACGCGGAACTTCACTGGTCGCAGGTAAAATAAATGTGGTGACCGCAGGCGTATTGTTTTTCAGCAGACGATACATGGCATTGTCCACTTTGGCGTAGGTGGCAATATCCGATAAATCGGCACAAATAATGGCGTATTGGTGTTTTGCGCCTAAACCACGAATTTGTGAAATGCGCTCCATCGCGTTTTTATTACCAATTTGGCAACCAATCGCATAAGCAGCATCGGTTGGATAGACCACCACATCGCCTGCGCGTATGCGTTCAACCGCTTGGCTGATTAGACGCGGCTGTGGATTTTCAGGATGTACTCTTAAATGCAACATATGAATTCCTCAGTAGCGTAAATGTGACGTTAGGCTCATTATGAAAGGGGATTGATGTCACTTGCAATCATTGCCTTGTGCTTTATTACATTTAATCCAAATTTTTTCGTTCAAACTCTGCAATTTGTAATGTTTTGCCACCTCGGGTGCAGTAACAAATACATTCAATAAAGCGTTTTGCATCGCGTGGTAATTTGGCTTCTCCGTTAAAATAACGCTGCACTTGGGCAAAGACATTGTCTTTAAATGTGCGGCCATCTCCACCTTCACCGGTCAGGTTATCTAAAGATACACGGAATTTTCGTCCAAACGCTTGAGCAAACAGCCATTCAATGGCTTGAGGTTTAATTTCAACCTGTTCAAATAAGGCTTGTTGTTCCTGAGTACGACCATCGGGAGCATACCAATAGCCTAAGTCTGGCAGTAAACGTCGTTGTTCGCCTGCGATGCTCCAATGGCTAATTTCATGTAAAGCGCTATTAAAGAAACCATGTGCAAATTGAATACGTGCAGGCTGTGTTGCCGTGGCAGGAAAGTACTCAGGTTCAAAATCACCTTTGACCAAGTTCACATTTAGGTGGGAAAACCAGTGATTAAAGTGTAAGATGAGCCAGTCCACCTGTTCCGTTTCTGTATTGAGTTTTGCCCAGTCCGAGAGTTGCACTTGGGGGTGCGAAGTGTCAGAATTGGTGGTTGGAAGTGTGCTCACAAGTGATGAAAAATTCACTTCTGTTTGCGGCTGCAACAGATGCATGACTGTGTTACCCAAAATTGGTCTGTCTAAATAAGTACAAAATTGTATCTTAATCTTTGACAGAGTACTGATGAATTTGTAGAATTGCCGCCTTAATTATGTCAGCAAATACCTTTCCGGCACAGATTGAGCCGTTTAAATGGGCTGAACAGGGCTTTACATGGTCAGGTAACCTGCCATTGTCTCGCTTTGCTCGTATCGCCCGTGAAGCTGTTGGATCAATTGATGATCAATTGGTTAACATAGACTGTAAGCTATCAATGGATGCGTATCATCGCATTGTATGGCTAGATGGTCATATTGAAACGAAAGTTCCAATGGAATGCCAGCGCTGCTTGGGTTCTGTAGAAATAGACCTCGTTTCAGATTTTCATCTAGCTCTTGTGGATGATGAGTCACTGATAGAGCGCTTGGATGAGGATGCTGATTTCATTGTATTAGGTGAAAGTGAAGCCACCACCAAAGGCGATTATGATTCGCCTGCGACGGCTAATTTACTGTCACTTATAGAAGATGAATTGTTATTGTTGTTGCCTTTATCTCCTAAGCATGACGCTTGCGAGCATAAGCATCAACCTGCCATTCAGAACATTGCCGAAGAAAAACGTGATAATCCGTTTGATGTTTTGGCAAGTTTGAAAGGTAAACTTAACTGAAAATTATGTTATAATTTCCAGTTAAGACAACTCAATTTGTTCTGATCCATTTTTCGATCTTTGTAAGGAGCCATCATGGCCGTTCAGCAAAACCGTAAAAGTCGCTCTCGCCGTGACATGCGCCGTTCACATGACGCTTTAACCGAGAATGCATTAACTGTAGACCAAGCTACTGGTGAAACTCATCGTCGTCACCACGTAACTAAAGATGGTTTCTACCGTGGTCGTCAATTATTCGCTAAAGCAGATGCTGAATAATTGGTGATGTATTAAGCGTCAAGCTTAGTAGAAAAAATGGGAGCGTAAGCTCCCTTTTTTTGTGCCCGATTTTTGTTGTATTTGGCAATTACTAAAAACAAAATTAAGTGTTAAATTTCCGCTCCATAACTGAGCTTACATGAGAAGGTGTGGGTTGTAGCTGCAAAAAACTACAATTTGCGCATCTTAATTAAAGGATTTTTTATGTCTGCTAAACGACTCGAGCAAGCAGCTCAAGCCACTAAAACTGCATTTGTCTTTCCTGGTCAAGGCTCACAAAAAGCCGGTATGTTGGCTGAGCTTGCAGAACAGTTTAGCGGTGTGCGCGAAACATTTGCAGAAGCCTCTGAAGCGATTGGCTTTGACTTATGGCACATTGCACAAAGTGGTGAAGGTTTAGACCAAACAGAATTTACTCAGCCTGTATTACTCACTGCAAGTATCGCTTTATGGCGTGTGTGGTTAGAGTTGGGTGGTGTTGCACCAAAATATTTGGCAGGACACTCATTGGGCGAATACAGCGCATTAGTAGCTGCAGGCAGCTTGAGCTTGGGCGATGCCGTTAAACTGGTAAACTTGCGCGGCAAATTAATGCAAAACGCTGTGCCACAAGGTCAGGGCGCAATGGCTGCCATTTTAGGCCTTGAAGATGCCAAAGTGCTTGAGCTATGTGAACAAGTGAATGTGCAAGGTCGTGGCTCGGTAGAAGCAGCTAACTACAATGCACAAGGGCAAGTGGTTATTGCAGGCGATAAAACTTTAGTCGAAGCAGTAATGGCATTGGCCAAAGAAAATGGCGGTAAAGCCATTGCCCTGCCTGTATCTGTACCTTCACACTGTTCATTGATGAAACCTGCTGCCGAACAGTTTGCACAAGCTTTGGAACAAACTGCCATTGAGCTACCGCGTATTCCTGTAATACAAAATGTCAACGCTGGAATCGCGGCAGATGTTGCGCAATTAGGTCAGGCACTCACTGCGCAATTGTACCAATCGGTGCAGTGGACACAAACCATGCAATACCTACAAGATCAGGGTATTGAATATATCGTGGAATGTGGCCCAGGCAACGTATTGGCGAATCTTGCGAAGCGTTTACCGAATATCGAAAAAGCATTCCCACTCGACACACAAAGTCGTATGGAAGATGCACTAAATGCCATTTTAGTGGCAGAAGGGAAAATTGCATGACACAAGAACGTAAAGTTGCATTAGTCACAGGTGCAAGCCGAGGGATTGGTGCAGCCATCGCTCAGCAACTCATTCAAGACGGTTTTTTTGTGGTAGGTACTGCCACTTCTGAAGCGGGCGCAGAAAAATTATCGGCAAGTTTTGCAGAAAACGGTGCAGGTAAAGTATTGGATGTCCGTGATGGTGCAGCCATTGATGCATTGGTTTCTGAAATTGAACAAAGCTATGGTTCAGTTTTGGTTTTAGTTAACAATGCGGGCATTACCAAAGATAATTTGTTACTGCGTATGTCAGAAGATGATTGGGATGACATTCTCAACATTCACTTAAAGGCAGTTTACCGTTTATCTAAACGTGTCTTGAAGGGCATGACCAAAGCACGTTTTGGACGCATTATTAATATTAGTTCTGTGGTAGCACATTTTGCGAACCCAGGACAAGCGAACTATTCTGCGGCAAAAGCCGGTATTGAAGCATTCAGCCGTAGCCTTGCCAAAGAAATGGGCAGTCGTCAAATTACAGTAAACTCGGTTGCTCCGGGCTTTATTGCAACTGAAATGACAGATCAGCTAAGTGAAGAAATTCGCAAAAAAATGAGTGAGCAAGTGGCATTAAACCGTTTAGGTGATCCACAAGATATCGCAAATGCAGTGAGTTTCTTGGCTTCTGACAAAGCTGGTTACATCACTGGTACAGTGTTACACGTAAATGGTGGTTTATACATGAGCTAAGCTCAAGTATAAACTTTCAAAATTTTATAGATTCAATTAAACTAACGGCATTAAAAACGCCACAAGCAATGAGGAGAATTCCTGTGAGCGATATCGAACAACGCGTTAAACAAGCGGTTGCAGAACAACTTGGTCTTAAAGCTGAAGAAATCAAAAACGAAGCATCTTTTATGGATGACTTAGGTGCTGACTCTTTAGACTTAGTAGAGCTTGTAATGTCTTTCGAAAACGATTTTGACATCACAATCCCAGACGAAGATTCTAACGAAATCACAACAGTTCAATCAGTAATCGACTACGTAACTAAAAAACTTGGTTAATTGTTGATTTCAGCTCTGCTGAAATGAAAGCCACCGCAAGGTGGCTTTTTTATGCGCTGTCGTTTTTACAATCGAATATGAAAAAGGCGCATTTTGTTAAATGTGTGATGTAGCTTACATTTTGTTACCAGGCTAGTGTCTAATCACAACCGAAGTCGCTTATTTTTTTAGTTATAAATGAATGAGAACAGAAACGTGCTTATGTAAGTGAGCGACGCTTTATAACAGCAGAAAAAAATAGGAGTACCTCATGGGTCTTTTTGATTTTGTAAAAGGGATTGGTAAGAAAAATACAGCACCTGCAGAGCCACAAGCTGCACCAAGCACACCTGCAGAACCATCAGCACAAGAAATTGCCAATAAACTTTTGGGGCATGTGAAAAGTTTAGGCTTACCTGTGACAGGTTTATCGGTGAGTTATAACGCAACTACTGACTTAGCGACAGTGCGTGGACAGGTCAACAGTCAGGCAGACCGTGAAAAAATTATTCTTGCAGTGGGTAATATTGACCATGTTGCACAAGTAGATGATCAACTCACAGTTGCAACCCCAGAACCAGAAAGCAAGTTCTATACAGTAAAATCAGGCGATACCTTATCTAAAATTTCTAAAGAATTTTATGGGGATGCCAACCAATACAACAAAATCTTTGAAGCTAACCGTCCATTACTAAAAAATGCCGATGACATTTTCCCAGGACAGGTGTTGCGTATTCCTGCATAAATGTGAGCAGCCTGAATAAAGGCGCGTGATGCGCCTTTATTTATTTTGTTTTTTGTCGTTTTTGGGCTGTTGGATTATTGCCCTATTCTCATAATGAACAAAAGAAGTAAAAAAACGGCATTATTGTATAAATATTTTGTAAGATAACGATTTTTAAAGGTTTATGGAAATTTTAAAAATAAATAAATTAAAAAAATCAAATTGTTAGGTATTTGCACAACCTAGCCATTAAATACTCGATCGTATCTTTAAAAAAACCGCCATGAATGGCGGTTTTCTCAATGACAACTCATGTGTCTCACAACGATATTTTATGTGTCGCGATATTACCAGCTCAACGCACCGCCCGTCTGATAATCAGTCACACGCGTTTCAAAGAAGTTCTTCTCTTTACGCAAGTCCATCATTTCAGACATCCATTGGAACGGGTTGTTTACGCCAACAAACTGTTCAGGTAAACCGAGCTGACTTAAACGACGGTTACAGATGAATTTCAAATATTCTTCCATCATGCCTGCGTTCATACCCAATACACCACGTGGCATAGTGTCACGCGCATATTCAATTTCAAGCATCGTGCCTTCAAGAATCATTTGAATCACTTCTTGCTGGAATTCTGCAGTCCACAAGTGTGGGTTCTCAATCTTGATTTGGTTAATCATGTCGATACCAAAGTTCAAGTGCATAGATTCATCGCGTAAAATGTACTGGAATTGCTCTGCAACACCATTCATTTTGTTACGACGGCCCATCGACAAGATTTGGCTAAAACCGCAGTAGAAGAAAATACCTTCAAGTACACAATAGAATGCGATCAAGTTGCGTAGCAAAATTTGGTCGTTTTCAGGTGTACCTGTTTTGAAAGTAGGATCACTTAAAGATTGCGTGTACTTCAAGCCCCACGCTGCTTTACGTGCAACCGATGGTACTTCGCGGTACATGTTGAAGACTTCGCCTTCATCCATACCTAAAGATTCGATGCAGTACTGGTAAGCGTGAGTGTGAATCGCTTCTTCAAAGGCTTGACGCAAAATGTACTGGCGGCATTCAGGGTTGGTAATGTGGCGATAAATAGCCAATACCAAGTTATTAGCAACCAATGAGTCTGCAGTAGAGAAGAAACCAAGTGAACGCATAACAATGGTGCGCTCATCTTCGGTTAAGCCATTTTCAGACTTCCACAACGCGATGTCGTGGTTCATGTTGACTTCTTGTGGCATCCAGTGGTTTGCACAACCATCTAGATATTTTTGCCATGCCCATTCGTATTTGAAAGGTACAAGCTGGTTTAAGTCTGCACGACAGTTGATCATGGCTTTATCATCAACCTGTACGCGTGACGCACCCATTTCCAACTCTTCAAGACCTGGAGCAACATCCAGTTGTTCTAGAGCGTTAGATGCTCTTGCCAACGGATCGGTTGAATCTGTTGCTCCACTTCTAGGGGCTGTAGCGGGTTGTGCAGCTGCCACAGTCTTCTGTGGTTGCTCTGCATGAGATACCATCTGCGGATCATGCGCTTTTTGCGGCTCGACGGGCGCAGACTTGTGTTCAGGAGCAGCCGGTTTTTGCGAATCATCTTCGAAATCGTCCCAACTTAGGATAGACATATCAATTCTCTCTTCGTTGCTTTATATCTTTTATGGACATCCAGCTACGCTGAGATGTCTTAATATACGCTTAATTTGTGAAAGCAAAATTAAGTTTTGCTCATCTTGGTCTGAAAAATGTACATTCCGACCAATGTGCTCACGACTTATTTTGCTTTCGCTGTTGTTTTGCCGCTTGTACCCAAAAGTAAGCAATTGGTGCGTAAAACAACACTACAAAGGAAACCAGCAAGACCGCGAGTCCTAACATATAGTTGTGGGTCATGTGTGGCATGTAGTGGTTTCCTTATTAATTTAACAATCCATTTTCTTGTACTAAATCCATGCATGATTAATCATGCATGGATAAAATATGTTTACTATTTCTCATCGCCTTTGATAGCAACTATTAAGGCGGTAAATACTGCCATGAATAATACTATCAATAATAAAATTACAATAAGTAGTACAAGAAAATATGGAATAGTCATTTATTGACAAGCCTCACAATCAGGGTTGTCAATGCTGCATGCTTGTGGCACTGGCGCTGCATTTGCAAAGCCGTCTTCCTCTGCAGGAACTTCAGGTTTAATTTCCTGCGCTACCGCTGCAACAGGTGCTGCCGTAACAGTTGCAGGTTTTACTGCGTTCAATGCGCCCGTGTTAATAGTCGATTTCTCTGCAGAAGTCGCACCTAATGCACGTAGGTAGTAGGTGGTTTTCAGACCACGTAACCATGCCATTTTGTAAGTCAGGTCAAGTTTCTTACCGTTTGCACCTGCAATGTACAAGTTCAACGATTGCGCTTGATCAATCCATTTTTGACGACGTGATGCTGCATCTACAATCCAGCGTGGCTCAACTTCAAACGCAGTCGCGAAAATTGCTTTCAATTCTTCAGGAATACGTGAAATTTTTTGTACTGAACCTTCAAAGTGTTTCAGGTCATTCACCATTACAGAATCCCACAAATCACGCGCTTTCAATGCACGAACGAGGTAAGGGTTGATTACTGTAAATTCACCAGACAAGTTCGACTTCACATATAAGTTTTGGAATGTCGGCTCGATAGACTGAGAAACGCCACAAATATTTGAAATGGTTGCAGTCGGTGCAATCGCCATCACATTTGAGTTACGCATACCGTCTTTTTGAACTTTGGCACGTAAGCTGTCCCAATCCAAACGCTGTGTACGGTCTACTTCAAACATACGTTCTGGACGCGATTTCGCCACAATGTCTAAAGAGTCAATTGGTAAGATGCCTTGATCCCACAATGAACCTTTAAATGTTTCGTAAGTACCACGCTCAACCGCCAAATCGCTAGACGTTTGAATCGCGTAGTAGCTGATCACTTCCATAGATTCATCGGCAAATTCAACTGCAGCATCTGAACCATAAGCCAAGTTCATCTCATAAAGCGCATCTTGGAAGCCCATGATGCCCATACCTACAGGACGATGTTTCAAATTTGAATTGCGTGCTTGTGGTACAGCGTAGTAGTTGATGTCGATGACGTTGTCGAGCATACGTACTGCAGTTTTAATAGTACGTGCCAATTTCTCACGGTCTAACACACCACCTTGAACGTGTTGTACAAGGTTGATAGAACCCAAGTTACATACCGCGATTTCATCTTGGTTGGTATTTAGGGTAATTTCAGTACACAAGTTAGATGAGTGCACTACACCAACGTGTTGTTGCGGTGAACGTAAGTTACATACGTCTTTGAATGTGATCCACGGGTGACCTGTTTCAAACAACATTGACAACATTTTGCGCCATAAGTCCTTCGCACGAAGTTTCTTATGTAGCATGTTGGTTTCTTTGGCAATGCTTTCGTAGTACGCATAACGCTCAGCAAAAGCTTCGCCCGTCAAGTCGTGCAAGTCTGGTGTTTCAGATGGCGTAAACAATGTCCATTCTGCATCTTCAAAGACACGTTGCATGAACAAGTCAGGTACCCAGTTGGCTGTGTTCATATCATGGGTACGACGACGGTCATCCCCTGTGTTTTTACGCAGCTCTAGGAATTCTTCGATGTCTAAGTGCCAGGTTTCTAAGTACGCACATACCGCACCTTTACGCTTACCACCTTGGTTGACCGCAACAGCTGTATCGTTAGCAACTTTAAGGAACGGAACAACACCTTGAGATTTACCGTTTGTTCCTTTGATGTATGAGTTCAAGGCACGTACTGGCGTCCAGTCATTGCCTAAACCACCTGCCCATTTAGACAGCATTGCGTTGTCACGCATTGCACCATAAATGTTGTAAAGGTCATCGGAAATTGTAGTTAAGTAACAGCTTGATAACTGTGGACGTAGCGTACCTGAGTTAAACAGGGTAGGCGTAGAAGCCATGTAGTCGAAGCTAGACAATAAGTTATAGAACTCGATTGCACGTGCTTCACGGTCATCTTCATTAAGCGCCAGACCCATTGACACACGCATAAAGAACAATTGTGGAAGTTCAAAGCGTACGCCATCTGAGTGAATGAAATAACGGTCAAATAAAGTTTGCAGACCTAAATAGGTAAACTGGTTTGAGCGTTCAGGCTGAATCGCTGCAGCAAGTTTGGCAAGGTCAAACTCAAGTAAGTCTGCAGAAAGCAAATCAAGTTCTACACCTTTTTTCAGGAAAGTTTCTAATGCTTCGCCTTCAGGTGTATCTGTTGCCAAACCTAAAAATTCTAAGCCTGTTGCTACCAAGTCATTACGCAATAAACGCGCAGTCACATAGGTATAGTTCGGCTCTTGCTCAATACGGGTACGAGTCGCCATCATCATGGTGGTTGAGATGTCAGACTCTTTTACACCGTTGTAGAGGTTTTTCACGGTTTCATCAATGATGGCATCTACATCAATGCCTTCTAAACCTTCTGCCGCTTTATTCACGGTTGCTTTTAACTCACCTAAATCTAGTGGTTTAAGCTGACCGTTTGCATCAGTGACTTGTAACGTCGGGTGATGGTTTTCACCTGCTTGCTTACGCGCTTCTGAGCGTTGTTCACGGTAGATGACATAAGCACGAGCAACTTTTTGCTCGCCTGTACGCATGAGCGCAAGTTCAACTTGGTCTTGAATTTCTTCAATGTGAATAGTTCCGCCAGACGGTAAACGGCGGTTGAATGTGTTCAACACCATTTCAGTCAGTTGTTCGATCCGATCATGAATGCGGCTTGAATCGGCGCTTTGTTGACCTTCTACAGCCAAAAACGCTTTGCCAATTGCAACTGCAATTTTTTCAGCATCAAAAGCGGCAACATCACCAGTGCGTTTAATCACTTGTAATTGACCAGGGGTTGAGGTGATTACGCTCATGTCAGCATAGCTCCATTGTCATCTATTGTTATGTTTATGGACCATTAAACTGGGCAAAACTTAGGCCGCAGTGATTGAGGGATAAACACAAGACTTAGTGGTTTAAAATTGAATTGAACACAAGATACGGGAAAATTGAGGGTAGTTCAATATTGACTTTTTCTTTTAAATTTTGACTGATTTGGAATTAAGATTGTTCTCAAAAATACCGTTTTTGGTCCTTTGGGCTATAAGCCTTATCAGACAAGGGCATAGCATAACAAAGCTCGGAAAAACTGCTTATAGATAACCTTGTGGATAACTTGAAAAGTTAGGAGATAATTTTTCCAAAGGCGGCAAAGGCTTGATCTAGTGCAAAAAATACCCATTTTGTAACTTTATATTTCTTAAATATGTTTAAAAATCACCAAAACTAGAAAAGTGCTATAAATTCAATGCTTAATAAAAATATAACAAAATAATACGCAGATGTATCAGTTTGGTGAACAGTATCTTGTTTACAATGTAAACGTGTGTATATTGCAAATTATATCAAGACCTATCTCTCAGATTTTAAAAGGATAGGTCGAATCCAATAAAGGGACAGGTTATGAGTCAAGAAGAAAAGTTACCAAAAATTTTAATTGTTGAAGATGATGAACGCCTTGCACGACTTACGCAGGAATACTTAATTCGCAATGGTTTGGAAGTTGGGGTAGAACCAGATGGCAACCGTGCGATTCGCCGTATTATTGCCGAGCAACCTGATCTTGTGGTGCTCGATGTGATGTTACCAGGTGCCGATGGTTTAACCATTTGTCGTGAAGTTCGTCCACATTATCATCAACCAATTTTAATGCTGACTGCGCGTACTGAAGATATGGATCAGGTGCTAGGTCTGGAAATGGGTGCAGATGACTATGTTGCAAAACCTGTGCAGCCGCGTGTGTTGTTGGCGCGTATTCGTGCTTTATTGCGCCGTACCGACAAAGTGACTGAAGATGAAGTGGCACAGCGCATTGAATTTGATGATTTAGTGATTGATAACGGTGGTCGTTCTGTAACTTTAAATGGTGAATTGGTTGATTTCACCAGCGCAGAATATGACTTGTTATGGTTATTGGCTTCAAATGCAGGGCGTATTTTATCTCGTGAAGATATTTTTGAGCGTCTACGCGGCATTGAATATGATGGTCAAGACCGTTCAATTGACGTGCGTATTTCACGTATTCGTCCAAAAATTGGCGATGATCCTGAAAATCCAAAACGTATTAAAACTGTGCGCAGTAAAGGTTATTTGTTCGTTAAAGAAACCAACGGCATGTAATACGCTTTTTTCTGAGTCAAATACTGGCTCACATATAAAATAAGTCACATAGGACGGATTTTGTGCTTAAACACAGTATATTCTTGCGCATATATGCAGGATTGGTGATCTTAGTTGCAGTAGTTGCCATTTTGGCGTACTTATTGGTGCAAATCATCAACTATCAGCGTGCGCAAGAATATCGTGAGTCTTTAACTGATGGTATGGCTTATATTATTAGTGAAGGGATTGCACGACAGCAAAACGAACAGCAAAAGAAAGACTGGATTTCTGATGCATCCGATTTGCTGGAATTGCCCATCTACTATGTGCAGGCAGACAAAGTAGATTTGTCGCGCGCAGAGCTTAGACGGATTAAAGAACGTAAAGCGGCTGTGCGCTATAATGCCGAAAATATGATTGCCTATATTATTTTGGGTATGAAAGATGATCCAAATCATTATTTATATATCAAGGCAGATAAAATTACAGAACGGCAAATGAAAGCTTTGCCGATTTTTGTTTTAGATTATTTGGTGTATTACCCGGGTCAGGAAAAAGAATATCTAGCCAAAATTCAGCAGCACTTTTCTTATCCGGTCAATATTAAAAATATTCAGGAACTGCCACTCGATTCTGAACAGATTGGGCGTTTAAGACTCGATCACAGCATTATTTTATATCGTGACAATGCCACCGTGCGTGGTACAACCATCTCGATTGTGTCACCGATGCCAAATTCACCCTCAGAAGTCTTGGTTTTAGGGCCTGTGCCGTTATTTAACTGGATGCCATTCCAGTTGGCAGCAGGCATTACCTTGCTCAGTATGTTTATGTTGAGCTTGGGGGTTTATGGTCTGATCTTGCCTATGCAGCGTAAGATTCGCCAAGTGAACTATGCCTTAAACCGTACTAAATCGGGCGATTTAAACATGCGTTTGCCTGTAGATGGCACAGATGAAATGGCAAGTTTGGCATCTAGCTATAACAGCATGTCCGACCATATTCAGCGTTTGATTGAGGCGCAGCGTGAACTGATGCGCGCTGTATCGCATGAGCTGCGCACGCCTGTGGCACGTATTCGTTTTGGTATGGAAATGCTGGCAGAAGAAGATGATTACGAATATCGCTTACAGCAAGTCGAAATGATTGATAAAGATATTGAGGCTTTAAACACCTTGATTGATGAGATCATGACCTATGCCAAACTTGAACAGGGCATGCCATCTTTAGAAATTGAAAAGATCGTTTTGGTTGAAGTGCTAGAGCAGGTGGCTACGGAAACAGAAGCATTGAAAACCCAAAAAGATATTCAATTGCTTGCCCCACCTGTGACTTTGGAAGTGGAAGCTGAACGCCGTTACTTGCACCGTGTGGTACAGAACTTGGTGGGCAATGCAGTCCGTTACTGTGACCATAAAGTCTTGATCAGTGGCGGTATTAACGAACAAGGCATGGCCTATGTTTGTGTGGAAGATGATGGGCCAGGGATTCCCGAACAAGACCGAGAACGTGTATTTGAAGCCTTTGCTCGTTTAGATGACAGCCGCACCCGTGCTTCAGGTGGTTATGGTTTAGGTTTATCTATTGTGAGCCGTATTGCTTATTGGTTTGGTGGGAAAATTGAAGTCGATCAGAGTCCAAACTTGGGTGGTGCACGTTTTATGATGGTTTGGCCTGCCAAACGGTTTAGTAAGGCAAGAAAAAAAGTCGCAGCAGAGAAAGAGAAAACTACAGATTCATTGACTTGATTTGAGTGTACTAAAACTTTTCTCAGACATAAAAACCAGTGCAGTTCAAGGCACTGGTTTTTTATCGCTTTTTTATCTCTATGCAGATCAATCTACAGCTTAGTGCGATTCTTTATATTGCTGATCGGCCTGTTCAAAACGGTCTGTCACTTCATGACTTGGCGCTTTACCCAATAAACTCACCACGACAATCGCAATCCAAGAACACATAAAGCCTGGAATAATTTCATAAATACCCGTATCTGCCCAAAGGTTTTTCCAAAGAATGACCATAAGTGCGCCGACAACCATCCCCGCCAATGCACCATTTAAAGTCATGCGTTTCCAGAACAAAGACAAAATGATTAGTGGACCAAATGCTGCACCGAAGCCTGCCCAAGCATAAGAAACCAATCCCAAGGCTTTTGATTCAGGATTACCCGCCATCCAAATAGCAAGCAGCGCAATCATGAGTACCATGCCGCGTCCGACCCACACCAATTCATTTTGTGAGGCATTTTTGCGTAAGAATGATTTGTAAAAATCTTCAGTTAAAGTACTTGAACAGACCAAAAGTTGACAGCTTAGGGTACTCATCACGGCAGCTAAAATTGCAGCCAATACCACACCTGCCACCCACGGATTAAACAGGATTTTGGTCAATTCCATAAATACTGTTTCAGGATTGGCATTGACCACACCTGCCAGTTCAGGATGTTGCTGGAAGTAGGCGATACCAAAAAAGCCCGCAGCCACCGCACCGCCTAAACATAGTGTCATCCATGTCATGCCAATACGACGTGCATTCGGAATAGACTTGACTGAATCAACCGCCATAAAACGCACTAAAATATGCGGCTGTCCAAAATAGCCTAAGCCCCATGCCATGAGGGAAATGATCGCGACCCAGCTTAAATCACTGACTAAATTCAGCGCCTGCGGACGAGCCGCTTCTAAAGCAAGTGTGACTTGGCTTAGGTCAGAAAAGCTGAGTAGGGTAATGATAGGGGTCAGCAAGAGCGCAAAAATCATCAAGCCAGCCTGAATGGTGTCCGTCCAGCTGACTGCCAAGAAACCACCAATAAACACATAGCTGATGGTGGCAATAGCACTAATCCACAATGCAGTGCTATAAGGCAGATCAAACATACTTTCAAATAAGCGCGCACCTGCAACCATGCCCGAAGCACAATAAATCGCAAAGAAAATTAGAATTACGCAGGCAGATACAATCCTTAAAATTTTTCTTTGATCATTAAAACGGTTAGAAAAATAATCAGGCAAAGTCAGTGCATTGTGCTGTACTTCGGTGTGTACTCGTAAACGACCTGCCACCAAAAGCCAGTTTAGCCATGCGCCAATAATCAGACCAACGGCAATCCACATTTCAGACAAACCTGAAAGATAAATGGCACCGGGCAAGCCCATCAGCAACCAACCACTCATATCGGATGCGCCTGCAGAAAGTGCGGTGACAAAACTGCCAAGACGACGACCACCTAAAATGTAGTCCGAGAAATTTCGAGTCGCGCGATAAGCCAATAAACCAATGACAATCATGGCGACAATATAAAACAGGAAAGTAATAATGGTGGGGTTGAGTGCGCTCATACAGTATCCATTTGGGTTTTGGACAGTCGATGAAAATACAGACTGCTGCTAGACGTGAGTCACTCAATTTTGTGAGTGCAGACATCTCATCTGCGGTGCTGATTTCATCAAGAAACGCGAAATTTAACCATACATTAAAAAATATTTCAGATTTTTTTCTGAATGGGCATAAAATAGGCAGCTTGAAAGCTGCCTATCATCTTGATGTTTATCTGATTTGCTTATGGATTATTGCGACCCATAACACCACGAATAGTATTCAAGACATCTGCAGGTAAGACCACAGTTTTGGCATTGTTCGATTTCGCCATATCTTGCATGGCTTTTACATATTGCTCACCCAATAAGTACGCCACAGGAATTTCTTTATCACCCACCGCAGAGCTGACCATTTCAATGGCACGTTGAGAAGATTCTGCCAATACAACTTGCGCTTCTGCATCACGACGTGAAGCTTCCAAACGACCATCGGCTTCTAAAATAGCCGCTTGTTTTTCACCATCGGCTTTGGTTACGGTAGCACGACGCTGACGTTCTGCTGCAGCTTGTTCTTCCATAGCTGCCTGCATGGTATGCGATGGTTTAATATCCTGAATTTCTACAGTTTTAAGGGTAATTCCCCAGTCTGAAATATCATCAGAAATGGCTGCTTTGAGTTTGGCTTTGATGTGATCGCGCGAAGACAAGGCATCATCCAAATCCATTTCACCCACAATAGAACGCAATGAGGTTTGAACCAGGTTTTGAATTGCCCAAGTATAGTTTTCAATACCATACACTGCTTTTTCAGGAGTCGTGAGGTTAATGTACGCCACCGCATTCATAAGCAGAACTGCGTTGTCACGGGTAATGACTTCCTGAGATGGAATATCTAATACAATATCTTTGGTGGTGACTTTATAGGCCACTTCATCGACATAAGGAATGACGAAGTTGAGTCCTGGTGCAAGTGTAGTGTGGTATTTACCCAGACGTTGCACAATCCATTTATAACCTTGCGGAACAATTCGCACGCCTTTAAAAATGGTAATTCCAACAAAGGCTAAAATCGCTAAAACAATAATAGATCCACCAGACATTTTAATTTCTCACTTTTTCGTTGTCATGTGCGCTGTGATGCGGCTGCACCACTAAATCATTTCCCAAAATATCAATCACGCGAATCCGATCTCCCACTTGTACAGGGCTCGTGGTACGGCAGTTCCATTCGTCTGAACCAAGTACGGGCATGGGGAAACGGACTTTAATTTGATCATGTTCTAAGTTGGTTTGAATAACCATGCCAATTTGTCCAATGGTGGCTTCGCGTGATAAACCTGCTTTAGTTTTATCGGTAGATAAGGGTTTGATAAACTTAAACCACGCCAAGGTACACAGTACCGACAAGATAATCCACATCACCAATTGGGTAGTGGTACCCATCATGGGGAACATCCAGTATAAAATACCGACCATGACTGCCCCAATGCCAAACCATAAAGCGGCAAACGCAGGCAAGACCAGTTCTGAAAGCATTAACAGAACGCCTAGTACAAACCAGTGCCAAGGTTCAAGAACGAATTCCATACATCTACTCGCGTATTTTTTACGATTGGTTAATTCTAATTGCTTAGAGAAACGCATCGACTTAAAAAGATGCGCTCTCATCACTTTAACAGATCAATAAGTTTATGAATATTAAAAAAATCACTGAATCCTAAAATTTCGGACGCGGTGCAGGTTTCAGCGCGGCAGGTGATTTTTTAAAGTTATTGATGGCTTGCAGAATTGCTTTGACCTGTAATTGTGCGGCTTTTTCACCTTCTAAAATGGTTTGGTTACTGGCTTTTAAATCTAGAGTACCAATATGTCCAACTTTAGGTTGAATCACGATATTGGCCTGCGCCAATTCCTGATTGATGCTTTGCTGCCCCATAATATTGAGGGTTTGATCGAGTAAGCCCCACATGCTGACAGGTTGATTGCCTGTCGGACGTGCAGAAATATCCACTGCAATGACTAAGTCGGCACCCATGGCTTTAGCCGTCTGTACGGGAATTGGGCTGACCAAGCCGCCATCCACATATTGTGTTCCGCCAATGGTGGCAGGTACAAAAACATTCGGAATACTGCAAGAGGCACGTACGGCTTGACCAGCATTGCCTTTAATAAAGTCGGCTTTACGTCCATTATCTAAACGTGTGGCAACGGCAGCAAAACGAATTGGAAATTTTTCAATCGGTTTATTGGCTACGTGTTGATTGACAAAGTCTTGTAACTTTTGACCTGCAATAAAACCCTGACGGTTTAAGGTTAAATCACGAATGTCGGATTCTTTAAAGGTTAGGGCAATATGTTGGAGCTGATAAGGACTTTTACCACTGGCGTATAAACTGCCGACAAAGCTGCCTGCACTGGTGCCTGTGACAATTTTTGGTTTAATCCCGTGAGACTCTAAAACTTTAATGACGCCAATATGTGCAAAACCTTTAGCACCACCGCCACCCAGCGCCAGTGCAATTACAGGTTCACGTGCTTGGATAGGTGTGGTGCTTGGCGGTGTTTTTGTTGTTTTGTCGCAGCCAGCCAAAGTTAGAGCTAGTACGCCCACTAAAGAATAACGAATCAGTTGCATATCAAATCTAAATTTAGATCAAAGAATATTGCGCCCATCTGAACAAAAAATAGAAACTTTGACTAGCCCTTTTTCAAAAGCTTTTGTAACGGTTTTGCCAACCAATGTGGATTTTTAGCCGAAAACTTGCCGTGATATTGCGTATAAATTGCATCTAAATCTTGAGCATAATCGCCCGTAGGATGAAACACGCCCAAAATATGAATGGTTTTGTGTGCATAATCAAAAGAGAACATCACAATTGGGATATTGGCGCCGTAGGCAATATGGTAAAAGCCACTGCGGATATTTTCGGCTTGTTTACGTGTGCCTTCGGGCGCCATACCAATCCAGATTTTTTCTTTTTTTCGTACAATCTCAATAATATCTTGGGTATGTCCTTGAGGAGAATGGCGCACCACAGGAATTACCCCAATCCAGTTTAAAAGTGGCTTGAGTGGGGTTTCAAATAAAGTGTGCTTACCAAAAATAGTAATTTGAATACCTAAACCGAGTAGGGCGGTAAAACCATGCCACGCATCAATATTTGACGTATGCGGTGAGATAATAGCAACTGCTTTGGGCAAGTTGGGAAATTCGCCCACCATTTGCCAGCCTTGCGCCAAAAAAATATTTTTAAATAAAGCACGACTGCTGGCTGTTCCACGTTGTGGAACTTGGTCGGGTAACTGTGGAAATTGCCGTGCACTGCGTGCAAAAGGATTGGTGATTTTCATGAATGCGATGTCATCCTGACGTGCGTGATTAACAACAATAAATACCCAATATCATGACGCATGAATCTAAATCTATTCAAGATATTAGACTTTCGCTTTGTCTGATTCATTGGCAAAATAGTCGAAATCTGAATGTGAAAGTGATGAAAAATAACAATCCATTATTCAAAATTTTAGTGTAGTACTGCGTTTTTTTGATCTTTTGCCCATATCTAAATTGAGATGCTATGCCCAATTTGCGCCAAACTTATTTGTTGTTATTTTCTCTGTATTGGGCGCAGGGCTTGCCTGTTGGTTTTATGACCCATGCCTTGCCTGTGATTTTACGTGCGCAAGGTGTGTCTTTGGCACATATTGGCGGTTTCGGTTTGTTAATGCTGCCATGGTCAATCAAAGTGTTTTGGGCACCTTTGGTGGATCGCTTTGGACATTCATATTTTGGGCATTATCGTAGCTGGATTTTGCCGTGCCAGTGGCTGAGTGTTTTGGTGCTGATTGGGCTGTCCTTTTTACCGATTGAGTCCTTAAATCATCCTATATATTTGTGGGTGTTTTTTGTGGCTTTGCTCGGTATGAACTTGGTCGGTGCAACCCAAGATATTGCCACCGATGGTTTGGCGGTCAATATTTTACAAGCCAAACAGCAAAATTGGGGTAATACCTTTCAGGTGGTTGGTTCACGACTGGGCTTTATTGTGGGTGGTGGAGCAATTCTGTGGGCATTGGATTGGCTAGATTGGCAAAAAACCTTTCTGATTTTAGCGGGATTGGTGTTTTTAAATACCTTATCAATTTTAATGTTTAAAGAACCACAACATGCCGCTAAACAAGGGCTTGTTCAAGATCAAAGCAAAATGTCATTTCACGCACGTCTTGCTGTGATTCGTGAATATCTGCGCTATTTTGTGGAAACGCCTGTACTGTACGCATGGCTATGGGTGTTACTCAGCTTTAAAATTGCCGATGGTTTGGCTGGCCCTTTATTAAAACCTTTAATGGTAGATTTAGGCTTAAGCTTTTCTCAAATTGGCATTTATGTGACCATGTTGGGAGCAATGGCCGCTTTGTTGGGTGCAGGCATCGCAGGGTTGATGCTGAAATGGTGGTCTAGAGCGCATGCCCTCATCATTTTTTCTGTGCTTAAAATTTTGAGTTTAGTGGCCTATGCTTATTTGGCTGAATTGTATGAACAGCAAGTTGATGTGGCACACTGGCTGATTTATAGCATTAATGCTGCGGAAGATTTTTGCTCTGCCATGTTACTTGTAGTGATGCTAACCTTGATTATGCAGTACAGTCGTAAACAATATGCAGGGACTGATTTTACATTTCAGGTTGCGATTATGGCGACTGTGAGCGGGGTACTTTATATCCTGAGTGGAATCTTAGGCGATGCTTTAGGCTACGCGAATTATTTACTGTTGATTTGTATTGTTGCGATTCTATGCTTTGTACTGATCTGGAAATGGGCAAAGCTTGCGAAAAGCGTTCAATCATCAGCACTTGAATAACAAGGTAGATCATCAAGACAGAATGACAGGCTTAAACCACTTTAAAAAATACATTGAGTGAAAAAATAAAAGCGACCTTTAAAGAGTCGCTGGAGTATAAAAGGTATCCACATTGAAGCAGATACCGATCTCGTTTTTGTGATTTTCAAAAATTATTATTTGCGCTTTCAGTGCTTCACTTCGGCAGCGCAGGTAGTATAACTTTTAATTATGACAATCCTGCGACAACTTAAGTCGCATATAGGTGTGTTGCAGCTAAAATCAACATATTCTAGCTGCGATATGCAGTATTGATTGCCAGTGTCCATTGTTGGTGATTACAACGCGGACAGGCTTCATTGGCGTGTTCAAGTAAACGGACATGCCCACAATACATGCAGGCATAATACGTGTTTGGAGTTGTGCGGTTCACGGGTTGGTAAGCTTTAGGGAATAAGGGTAAACCATAGCGTGTGGCACCGTCATGAAAAAATAACATGCTGAATTTGCCATCACTTTCTAGTAAACCGACACGTACTTGTCCCAAATGCTCCACACCTTGTTGGCGCATTTCGGCAAAGAATTCATCATGCGACATTTTGCCGTATTTAATTTTTTCTAGGACCAGTTCGCCATTTTCTACAATATACAGTGATTTACCTTCAATCAAATCTTCAAAGGGTTGGTATTTCATCATGAGCCATGTGGTCAGGCGATACATTCCAATCACTACTGTCATCACCACCAAGGCGTGTACCAAAGGTAAATCTTCCGTGAACATGGGGTCGCCTGCAATAGAACCGAGCGATAAAATAATGGCCAATTCAAAAATGGAAAGCTGGCGTACTCCGCGTTTCCCTGTAAGGCGCAAAAATATAATAATCATGCTAAACATGAGTGCTGCCCGAATCATTAATTCGGCAACAAATGCCCATGTAGTATCGTGAATAAAGATGGTAAACCAATCCATAGATTGTCTATTTTGTTATTTTGATGCTTGATACTATGCTTAAATTGAGTGGGTAAAATAGTGGTTTTGAGTAAACAACTGCAATTATTTGAGTGGTTTAGAAAAAAAATAAAAAACTGTTATATTGTCTAAAAATTATAAATATAAAAATAATGAATCAGAAGATGAATCCGCAACTCTTACAGTTTGCTAAACCCATGCGTCATGCCGCTACAGATGCTGAAATTTGCTGTGGCGGCGACTTTGTGCCAAACGCTTTATGGAGCTTAAATTTAAACGTCAGCAGGTCATTGAGCCTTATATTGTAGATTTTTACTGTCATGAAATTGGCTTGGTGATTGAGGTAGATGGTGGACAGCATGGAATAGATGATGCTATTGAATATGATGCTGCACGAACCAAGTTTTTAGAGGCTTTGGGTTTAACCGTTGTGCATTATCGGAATCATGATGAGTTGGGGCGGACGGATATGGTTTTAGAAGATTTGTGGTAGAGATGTTTTGAACTAAAACAGACCTCTCCCTAACCCTCACTTGCGCTTTGTTTTAAAGCAGTGCTTTAAAACTTGTTCAGGAGAGGAAATTCCATTGTGAAATTTATATTGGCATTAAATCAAATGACGCTCCCTCTCCCTATGAGCATAGGTATCTACACAATTTCCATGTTTTGCGTTAAATTGAAGAGCATGCTCTTCAATTTTAACATCTCTCG
>NZ_NOZT01000025.1:0-47938 GCF_002412355.1 Acinetobacter sp. YT-02 | reverse complement strand
CTGGCTCATCAATTTTCTGACTTAAATTTCGCTCAAATAAACTTCGAGTAATTTAAACCAATCAATCAATGAAAATAATTTCGATTAATCAACCAGTAAAAATCCACACAAGTTGTTCTTCATAATCTCTTAATGATCTCAATTTCTACCTCGTCAGTAGAAATTTTAACGCAAAACTCTTCTAATAACCTAACCCTGTAAGCTAAGTTCGTAGGCTGTTTCGCGTCGGGATGAGTGCATTCTAGGGGATTTCAAAATCTTTGCAAGCCCTAAATTAGAATATTTTTCACGTATGTATTTTTTTTCTACAAAATTGCTTGGTTTTTTAATTTTTTAGCTATTTTTTCATCAAATTTTAATAAAAACTCACATCTACAAAATACAAAGAATGTTTTTATCCATATTTTTGTGGACTCAAATCAGTCAAATTTTTCATGCTGTAATCAACGATTGCCAATGTATACGATTCTTTTCGTCTTTCGACATCTAAAAAATTTTACATTTCAGTTAAAAATTCTTTTGCATGGTCCCAAATCACATTCGTACATACGGCGTATATTTATCATTGATTTTATACCCGTGTGGTGGTTTTACCGCTAATTAAAAGTTGGTGTTCAGCAAATGTGGATCGACCCATCTATATGCACCGCTTACAAGAGGTTTTACTTATAAATGTAGCCTTAAAATTCAAATCAGGTTTTAAAACTTCAATAGACTTCTTGTGTTAGTCAAGTTTTAAATAGCTGAAAGCTATATTTTATCAGGTTTTAGCCAATTCAAAAATTAGATAAACTATACTTTCGCAAGAGGCCTAATAATATTTTATAAAACAAAGAGAAGGAGCTTTACATTTTACCTTTAGATATAAACCACAACAAAACCAAAGGCAAAAAAAAGAAAGAGATCTCTCCCAAAATCTCTCCCTCGGAGTTGAATCTATATGCGATCCATATATCGTTATTATAGTTATACGAAAAAAAGAGTCCCTTGGGGAAGGGACTTGTAAATTGTGGAGCTATCGTTATAAGTACCCTCTAGATCTGTTTTGTACACTGTGTCTAGATGGGTGAATCTTATACATAACTGAGCAAAATTGCAAGATATTTGGCAAAATTTAAGTGTTGTTTTTATAAGGTTTTTTTTGAATTTGCTTATTGATATAATAAATATACCAAACAAAAAATAAAAGCAGACCGAAGCCTGCTTTTATTTCAATCACTTAGAATAGACCTAGTCCGTGAATGTGACTTTGGCAATTGCTTTTTTACCTGCCTGAATAATGTGTGTTGCATTTTCTTTGACCGAAAAACTCGCATCGACTACATTCCAATCTACTTTCACTGCGCCACGCGCCACAGCATCTTTGGCTTGTGCGGCATTTTTAGTTAAACCCGCAGCACGTACAATAGAAGCAATAAATAATTCACCACCAAAGTCAGCACGCGAAATCGTTACTTCTGGCGTACCTTCAGGTAATTCACCTTCAGTAATGATATTACCCGCACCTTTATGGGCATTGGCTGCGGCTTCGCTGCCATGAAAACGTTCAACCAATTCGAGTGCCAAAATCTTTTTGATTTCTTGAGGATTCCGACCTTCTGCCATTTCTTTGAGCAACACTTCAATTTCATCCATCGACTTGAAGCTGAGTAATTCAAAATAGCGCTCAATCAGACTATCTGGCATCGACAAGACTTTTTGATACATCGCACCCGGTGCATCAAACACGCCAATATAGTTGCCTAAAGATTTAGACATTTTATTCACGCCATCTAAACCTTCAAGAATTGGCACAGTAATACAAACCTGAGCTTCCTGATCATAACGACCTTGCAAGGTACGTCCCATCAATAAGTTAAAAGTCTGGTCTGTACCGCCCAACTCTACATCGGCGCGTAATGCCACCGAGTCATAACCTTGTACCAGCGGATACAAAAATTCGTGAATCGCAATTGGTTGCTGATTGTTATAACGCTTGGTGAAGTCATCACGTTCTAACATACGCGCTACGGTTTGCTGCGATGCCAATTGAATTAAATCTGCTGCAGTTTTCGTTGCAAACCATTCTGAGTTAAACACCACTTTGGTTTTATTTGGATCAAGAATTTTAAAAACTTGTTCCTGATAAGTTTTGGCATTTTCTAAGACTTTTTCACGTGACAACGGCGGACGTGTTGCACTTTTACCCGTTGGGTCACCAATCATGGCGGTGTAATCGCCAATCAAGAAAAAGACTTCGTGACCTAAGTCTTGGAATACTTTTAATTTATTGATTAATACCGTATGCCCCAAGTGTAAATCAGGTGCAGTCGGGTCAAACCCCGCCTTAATTTTTAAAGGACGATTCTCTTTTAATTTCTTTAGAAGATCTTCTTCAGAAATAATTTCATGCGTGCCTCGTTGAATGAGAGCAAGTTGTTCTTCAGCCGACAGGAAATTTGACATCACGAAATCCAAACACATCAGTTATTCAATTTGTGCGATATACTAACACTTTTTCAGCATATTGCAGGCTATAGAATAACCATGACAGCGATCTATATTGGGGTAATGACGGGCACAAGCATGGATGGTGTCGATCTTGTTGCTGCTTCTTTTGATCCACTGCAACTCCACGCTACCCTGACTTTGCCGTTTGATCCCGATTTACGCGACGAACTTATGGCACTGACTTTGCCAGGTGACAATGAAATTGACCGCATGGGTAAGGCAGATGTGGCTTTAGCCACCATGATTGGACATGGTATTAACAGCCTGATTGAAAAAAATAAACTGGATAAATCTCAAATTAAAGCGATTGGTTCGCATGGTCAAACCATTCGTCATCGTCCTGAACATGCTTTTACTTTACAAATTGGTGATCCGAACATCATCACCGAAATTACTCAAATTCCTGTAATTTCAGATTTTCGTCGTCGTGACATGGCTGCAGGTGGACAAGGTGCGCCTTTGGTGCCCGCGTTCCATCAAAATTTATTCCAACATCCCAGTATCCATCGGGTAATTTTAAATTTAGGTGGTATTGCCAATGTCAGTTTGTTGCCCGCAGGACAGCCTGAAGCAGTGTCAGGTTTTGACACTGGACCTGCCAATATTTTAATGGATGCTTGGTGTGAGCGTTACACAGGACAACCATATGATGAAAATGGCAATTGGGCGGCGTATGGTCATCCGATTCGCAGCTTGTTAGACCGTTTGCAAGCGCATGCTTTTTTCTCTAAAGAACCACCCAAAAGTACAGGGCGCGAAGACTTTAACTTGGAATGGTTAGATGAACAGGTTGCCGATTGGCGTAATGATGTGGAATATGACGAGCTAGAAGATAATCCTGAAAATATTCAGGCGACTTTATTAAAGCTCACCACCCGCGCGATTAAAAAAGCCATTTATCGTTCAGGCATGGATACAGGTGAAGTCTATGTGTGTGGCGGTGGTGCCTATAATTCTTATTTGCTCGAACAATTACGTTGGCGTTTGCGTAAACATCAATGGACAGTACAAAGCACAGCCGATTTAGGATTAAACCCGACATGGGTCGAAGCTACCGCCTTTGCTTGGTTAGCGATGCGTTTTTGTCAGCAATTAAGTGGCAATTTACCTGCGGTCACAGGGGCAAAAGGTGATCGTATTTTAGGTACCATGACTTTGGTTTAAGTTTACTCTTTTAAACCAAACCATGAACAAAAAAGCCTTTCCTATTCTATATAGGAAAGGCTTTGATCATTTTGAGCGCATCAATCTACTTTTTCAGATGCTGATACTCAAAAATATTTAAATTTCACTTAGATTGAGAATGAAGAACCACAACCGCAAGTCGTAGTTGCATTCGGGTTTTGTACCACAAAACGCGAACCTTCCAAGCCTTCAATATAGTCCACGACCGAGCCAACTAAATATTGATAGCTGAGCGAATCGACCAGCATTTTTACATCGCCATTCACAAATTCTGCATCATCTTCATTTTGGCTTTCTGCAAAGTTAAAGCCATAAGAAAAGCCTGAACAACCGCCACCCGTCACATATACACGTAGCATTAAGTCTTGATTACCTTCACTGTCACGCAATTGGCGAACTTTTTTAGCAGCGTTGTCGGTGAGCTCAAGTGCTTGGGCATTCATGATGGATTTTCCTCAGGTACAATTCAGATGTCTTTTCTGCAAAAAGACCGCTTATCAAGTATAGCATACTCAATATTGGGACAGTGATGCAGAATTAAAGTGAATTCTGAGTATTTACCTCAAGATTCTCCAATTATTTGTAATTTTCGTCCTGCAAACCACATTCAAAATTGGTTGGCGCTTGTTTACAACGGAATTGCCATAATAATTTCATCATGCGTTTGTCATAAACACCACGTTTGGTTAAGTCAATCCGCGATTCACGCATCATTTTCTGATAACCCGGTTGATCTGCTGCAGGCACTTGCATCCAATATTTTGCTGGAATATCAGCTTTCATTTTACCCAGAATACCAAAGGCACGTGGTAACTGCCCTTTCACCCAATCACGTGATTTTTGACCAAATCCTGCAGGGAATTTATCAGGACGGATAATAATATTGCCCGTGACTTGTAAAATTGGATAATTCACAATTGCACCTTTAGTACCTAAACCTTTATGGAGTTCCAAAGGGCGGAATACCGCAGCGGGCGCACCAATAATATCAACCTGACCATTGTTAAATTTACTGCCAAAATTGGTGACATCGGCACTTACTGCTTGCGCACCAATTTGCTGTACCATAATTTTTTGCGCTTGGTCATAATCTAAAACCGCAATTTTTTTTCCTGCAGCTTTCGCGACACTATTAATACTGCGGTCATTCACCATCAAAAAGGCATCACCCACGGGAATGACACCTGCAACTTCATACTGACCATTGCGCATATATTTGGCAAAAGCAGGACTCGCCAAACCTTGCATGACTTTGACTGCCAGTTTTAAATCTGGAATCGCGCCAATTGCATCCAATGAGCCTGTAAAATGGTTAAATTGACGACCACGCATGCCCGTCACACTAATACCATCACATTTTCCTGCTTTAAAATCTTCTGCAATCACGCCTTCGTTTTGACCTACGCGTAACTCAATCTCTGCACCCCAGTTTTTGGCCGCCAATTGATAGTCTTGCATTAAGTTATAGACATCACCATTTTTACCGACCAAGTCGAATACACAGACCACTTGTTTGGCCTGCACTGTACTGGCGGCTAAAGACAAGCCTGCACCAAATAATAAAGCATTCGTCCATTGTTTCATTTTCTAGTTCCTTCTTTTATTTGTTTTTCTGCGCACAGTTGATCTAAACTTCAATTTAGTATCACTGTTCTTCTTATCAAGCTAAGATTAACGAATTTTAATCTCTGGCTGATATGGCTCAATTGACAAATCTTTCAATATAAAAAAACCTAGAATTTTCTAGGTTTATTATTAAAAATCAATCTATTCACCACCCAGTGAACATTCAAAATTGGTTTTTTCGACAGAACAACGAGCACGTTTTAACACACTCATCATAGCAGGGTCATAAATGCCGCGTTTGGTCATATCCATACGTCCATCACGTAGCATTTTTTGATATTTGGTTTTATCTTCTGCGCTCAGGTTCATTTTATATTTGGCTGGAATTTCACCTTCTAAACGATTAATCATACTCATCGCTTTAGGTAGGTTTTTTACAAACCAATCACGTGATTTTTGCCCAAAACCTACAGGAAATTGTTCAGGACGAATCACAAAGTCAGCTGTCACTTGCAACACAGGGAAATTAAACATTGCCCCGTTATTGCCTAAACCTTTATAAATTTCTAAAGGTTTATAAGCATAAGCAGGCGCACCAACCATATCTACCTGACCATTATTGAACTTGGCCACAAAGTTAGACACATCTGAAATTACGGCTTGCGCGCCTACACGCTGCACCATAATTTTTTGTGCATCGTCATAGCCCAATACCGCAAACTTTTTCCCTGCTGCTTTTTCAATCGAGCTGATGTTCTTGTCGCGCACAAAAATAAAGGCCGAACCTAAAGGTGAAATACCCGCAACTTCATATTTCTTGCCACCTAAATTGGTAACCATTTTCGCTGCATTACGTTGATCTAAAGCAAAGCTGATGGCACGTTGTGCAATGACATTACTTGGTGCGCCACCCAATGCATCAATTGAACCTGCAAATTTATTGTACTGACGGGCACGCATGGCGGTCATAAATACCCCATCACATTTACCCGCCTTAAAATCATTGTCTGCGACCGCTTCATCTTGACGCGGAATTAAATTAACTTCTGCACCCCAGCCTTTTGCAGCCAAGGCCCACTCTTGTGCCATTTGAAATGATTCGCCAGACTTACCCAGTAAGTCAAAGACACACACATCTACTTTTGCTGCCTGCACCTGCGCGCTGAAACCGATTGCAGCCAAAGTGGTAAGGGTTGCTAGTGTTTTTTTCATTGTTACGATCCTTCTACACATTTTTTTATTTTTGAGTGTCCCTACACGGAATAAATATTAAGCAAGTTCAAATTAAAAAAATAGAGCATTTACTCAAATTTCGTCTGTCAATTCTGCCAAAACTTATACTGCCTTATTTAAGCTATCACTTTGATTCCATAATTCACATATATTTTATAGATTTAGATTAAAATCAAATCGTTTACAACATGCACGTCTTTTGCGCTTGTTTACAAAGTTATAAAAAATTTTGTTGCTGCAACGTAGTTTTTAAGCATCACAAAAGAGATTTTTCGCAAATCACAAATAAAACTAGGCTTATTTTTGTTTTCTAGCGGGCTTACATTAGAATATGCCCAACTTTTGTTGTGACCAGTAAGCACCATGATTCAACTTGACCAAGTTTCTTTACGCCGCGGTGGACGTGTTTTATTTCAAAAAGCGTCTATGCAAATCCATCCAGGCTGGAAAGTCGGTCTTACAGGCGTCAATGGTGCAGGAAAATCCAGTTTATTTGCTGCGCTTTTGGGCAGCTTAACTCCAGATGAAGGTATGCTAAGCCGTCCACAAGGCTGGACTGTGGCACACATGGCACAGGAAATCAAAGCGTTGGATTTGCCTGCGATTGATTTTGTGCTATCGGGTGATGAAGAATACTGGAACATTCAACAACAACTACAACATCCTGAACAATTAAATAATGACCAACTTGCGCATTTGCACGGTCGTTTTGATGAAATTCATGGTTATACCGCATCTGCCAAAGCCGCACAACTGATGGCAGGTTTAGGTTTTATGGAACATCAAAACAGCTTGGCTGTCAGTAGTTTTTCAGGTGGATGGCGGATGCGTTTAAATTTAGCACGCACCTTAATGAGTCGCTCAGAACTATTGTTACTGGACGAACCAACCAACCACTTAGACTTAGATGCAATTTTATGGTTAGAAGACTGGCTCAAAGCCTATACGGGAACTTTGGTGCTGATTTCCCATGACCGTGATTTTCTAGATGCGATTACCGATCATATTTTACATATTGAAAATAGCGAACTGACTTTATATACAGGCAATTATTCAACCTTTGAAACCACTCGCAGTGAACGCTTGGCACAACATCAACAAGCGTATGAAAAACAATTAGAAACCCGTGCTCATTTACAAAAATATATTGATCGCTTTAAAGCCAAAGCCACCAAAGCACGGCAGGCACAAAGCCGTATCAAGCAATTGGAACGCATGCAATTGCTTGCCCCCGCACATGTAGATACCCCATTTACCTTCAGTTTCCGTGAACCGACCAAAATGAGTTCGCCGTTACTGACCTTGGAACACGTCAGCATTGGTTATGCAGATAAAGTGATTGCCAGCAAAATTAACCTACAAATTACTCCGACCAGCCGTATTGGTTTATTGGGGATGAATGGCGCAGGTAAATCGACCTTAATTAAATCCTTAGTGGGTGAATTGGCATTATTGTCAGGTACTCGTAAAGCCTCAGAGTTACTCAATATTGGCTATTTTGCGCAGCATCAAATGGATGCTTTGGATGATACTGCCAGCCCGATGCTACAACTATCACGCATTGCCGATAAAAAAATCAGCGAAGCCACTTTACGCGCCTTTTTAGGCAGTTTTGGCTTTAGTGGTGAACGTATGGACACACCTTGTGAAAGTTTTTCAGGAGGTGAGCGTGCGCGTTTGGCTTTGGCTTTAATTGTCTGGCAACGCCCTAACGTACTGATTCTGGACGAACCGACCAACCATTTAGACTTAGATATGCGACATGCCCTCACCATGGCTTTACAGGATTATGAAGGTGCAGTAGTATTGGTGTCACACGAACGTCAATTGATTGCCAGTGTCTGTGATGACTTACTCTTGGTTCACGCAGGACAATGCACAGAGTTTGAAGGCGATTTACAGGATTATGCCCAATGGTTACGCCAAGCCCGTGCAGAGATGCTTAAACAAAGCTCATCTAACACAGCTCCATCCAATCCAAGTCCAGTGGTTGAAAGCAAAACCAACCTTGCTAAAGTAGATAAAGAAGCGCAACGTAAACTGGCAGCACAACGCCGTGAACAAACTCGCCCTATTCGTAAAAATATTGAAAAATACGAAGCGCAAATTGAAAAAATTCAACCGCGTCTGACTGAAATTGAAACCGAACTGGCAGATCCTGCCCTTTACGATGCCAACCATAAAGATGATTTGCTCAAACTCATGAATGAACAAAATGATCTGAAAACCAAATTGGCACAGGCAGAAGAACACATGCTTGAATTGATGATGGAATTAGAAGAACTCGAAAGCAGTTTTGAATAAGCATATCGATGAGATTTAACCCTATGCGAAATAGGGTTAAATCTCATCATATTGGATAGAAGATGCATTCTGTATGTTGCATACTCATAAACCACATTTCTAATAGTTTTTAATATTTAGTTTAGCTTCACAATCACCATACCATAAAAACCCGAGTCATTAATTTCACATGCTGAAATCTTTACTCCCCCTGTACTTGTCAAAAGGCTTCAATAACTCGCTAAATTAGAGCTTATTGTAGAGACACAAGTTGTAGCAGCCGTAGCCATAGAGACTTCTTGCGCGGCACGACTGGAGTATCTGATCCCTCAATTAAACGAGTTTCAGTAGAATCGATTTCCGAAAAATTTAATGATTTTGCTATCTGATTCGCTGTATTAGTATTACTACCTTTATTTACTTCGGCTAACTTAATCTTGAGGTTATTACTTCCCTTGATATAAGGATATATATCAAGCATTGGAAATTTTTTACCTACATTATGCTCTGCAATAGTGAATAATTGAGGTTGAGCCAAGAATTTAGATGGAAAAGTAATGGTACTTTTACTATTCAAAATAATTGACTGATTAAACTTTGGATCAATTAGATAATATTTTAGTTCAGGGTTAAAAGGTAACGCAGAACTAGCTACTGGAAAATAGCGGAATACACCATTTCCTTTATTAGTTTTATCTAAAACAATATATAAATTTTGTCCTTGATATTCAGGATCAATTTTCACTGCTTCTTTAAATTTTAAATCAACTTCAATTGACTGTTTAGCTGTAGTCGATTCAAAGAAAACTTCTCTAATTTGTTCATTCTTTGGAATGAATACATCTGCTACTAGGTGCCCTCTAGTGGTACTGCTATTTACAACAGGTACATCCTTATTAACCTCAGCTTTCCAACAAGCAGTTGCTGAACATAAAGTGAAATAGAAATACTAATCTCTCCAGCATCATTATTACTAGAAACTGTGAGATTAACTCTCAAGCGAGACATACTATCTCTTTGAACACCTTTAAATCCTTCTAGGTTTTGAGGTGTAAACGGAGGTAAAGCTGCAAAGACTGATGTCGATGATACTAATAAACTCAATGCGAATAGTTTTTTCATTTTTTATCACTTATTTAATTTTAATCATTAAATATTAAAGTTTTTATTTAATATTTCCTTTAATAAATGTAATTTACATTGTTATCTGCCAAATCTCATTCCATAACTCTTTTTAGGCGCATTTATTTCTTTAACTTGGATTCTTGCATCCCTAATGCTTGTAGTTGCTTGGTCAAGGTTGCGTTTTGTGTCTTGAAGTCCTGTAACTGATCGCTCAAGTTGTTTACATGCCGTCTTGTGTTTGTTTATTTTCACTTATCAATCCCGCAACACACGATAGTTGTATAACACTACCTATACATAATAAAAGTATGCCCACATACTCACCAAGCAAGAAAGTTTGAATTTAAAACTCAGCACAACTTTTAAATTCAAAAACTGAAATTTAAATTTAAAAGCAAAAAATCAGTTATCCACATCTTAAACCAACCATTATTTTAAATTCAAAACCCCAGTTATGGCCAAATCAGCACATTCCTTGATGATTGCTTTGGGTCATTGAATCTTAGTGATTCACAAAAATTCGCGGCTATTCAGCAGCCACTTTTACTTTACTGATACATAATTCTTGTATTTTCCAGCCCTTAATATAGCGCCAGATTTCTTGAATATACCCTTGATCATCCGCCAAACCAATTTGAATCCGACAATTAACCTGCTCACGATCGAACTCATATTCTTCTGAATCAACATTCGGTTTGATCGGTTTCCAGACACCATTATTCACTGCATGCTGAATATTGGCATAACGTGTTTCACGATTTTCCACACATGATTCTGCCGTATAAACAACTTTAAAATCCTCATCTTCATAGTGTGCTAACAGCTCCACATTGCCAGTAAAAAAGGCATTCACCCATGCATCACGTGCTTGTTCTAATTGATTATCCATCTTAATGATTCTCTTCTATTTTTGGCTTAATGTGGCACAGCATGACAGAACAATAAGTCAGTTTTATAAAAGTTATTTGGATGAATCATGACAACAACAAAAGCCAAACACAAAAAAAGCACTCCGTAGAGTGCTTATGATAATGAGAATGCTTTGGAGGAATTAAGCGTCAATATCTGCATTTAATGCATTTTCTTCAATAAAAGCACGACGTGGTTCTACATCATCGCCCATTAAACAAGAGAACATGCGGTCTGCTTCAATGGCATCATCAATGGTGACTTGCAACATATTGCGGTTTTCTGGGTCCATGGTGGTTTCCCAAAGTTGTTCCGCATTCATTTCACCTAAACCTTTATAGCGCTGAATCATCATGCCACGACGCGAGTCCTGTAAAATGTGTTGCCACACTTGATGGAAATTGTTGACCGAAATTTTACGTTCACCTTTTTCCAAGTATGCACCTTCTTCAAGCAGCGTAAACCAGCTTTTTGAATTTTTCAGCAAACGTGCATATTCAGCTGAACCCAGCAAACCTGTATCTAGTAAATAAGTATGTGGCAAGTTGTGCACATATACCGTGATTCGTGGCCAATACGTTGCCGATTTTTGACCATCTGCATCTTCTTTTTCAAACTGTTCTATACTTAATTCAGGACGCAAACTTGGCTGTAATTGCTCAATGGTTTGACGTAATTGCTCTCCCCATTGTTGTACATACGCCTGATCTGCTGCTTGATCAATTTTAAAGGCATCCAACTCCAATAAACCATCCAACAGACTTGCAGGATAACGTAGCGTTAAACGGCTCAAACTCTTTTGTGAAGTTTGATAATCTGCAATGACTTTAGCTAGAGCCTCGCCACGAATTGCAGGTGCATCAGCACTCACATGTAACTCAAGTTCATCAATCGCATTAGAAATTAGATAGGTTTCTAAAGCATCGTTATCTTTTATGTACTGTTCCTGCTTGCCTTTTTTCAGCTTATACAATGGTGGCTGTGCGATATAAATATGACCGCGCTCGACCAATTCTGGCATTTGACGGAAGAAGAAGGTTAAGAGCAAGGTACGAATGTGTGAACCATCTACGTCGGCATCGGTCATGATGATGATTTTGTGATAACGCAGTTTGTCTGGGTTATATTCTTCACGACCAATACCACAACCCAAAGCGGTAATTAAAGTACCCACTTCTGCCGATGAAATCATCTTGTCAAAACGGGCACGTTCCACATTCAGGATTTTACCTTTTAGTGGCAAAATTGCCTGCATCTTACGGTTACGACCCTGTTTAGCCGAACCACCTGCAGAGTCACCCTCGACTAAATATAATTCAGATAATGCTGGGTCTTTTTCCTGACAGTCGGCCAACTTACCTGGCAAACCTGCAATATCCAAAGCACTCTTACGGCGCGTCATTTCGCGGGCTTTGCGCGCTGCATCACGGGCACGTGCTGCATCAATAATTTTACCTGCGATAGATTTTGCTGCTTGTGGATTTTCCAACAAATATTCAGAGAAAGATTTATTCATGGCCTGCTCAACGGCAGGCTTCACTTCACTCGACACCAGTTTTTCTTTGGTTTGTGATGAGAATTTTGGATCTGGCACTTTGACCGACACAATTGCGGTTAAACCTTCACGTGCATCATCACCCGACACTACAACTTTTTCTTTTTTTAGAATATTTTCACTTTCCATGTAGTTATTTAAACCACGGGTCAGCGCAGCACGGAAACCTGCCAAGTGCGTTCCACCATCTTTTTGTGGAATGTTATTGGTAAAGCAACGTACGTTTTCCTGATAGGAATCATTCCATTGCAAGGCAACTTCTACGGTAATTCCGTTTTCAGCCTGCGAGGTGAAATGGAAAATCTCATTCAGATGGGTTTTGCCTGCATTGATATATTTCACAAATTCAGACAAACCACCTTCATAGTCAAAAATGTGTTCTAAATTGACACGTTCATCACGCAGTACAATACGCACGCCCGCGTTTAAGAAAGACAGTTCACGCAAACGGCGTGCCAAAATATCCACATTAAAAATGGTTTGGCTAAAGGTTTCAGCACTTGGCCAAAACCGCACAGTCGTACCTGATTGATTAGTTTCACCGACCACTTTCAGAGGATATTGCGGATCACCATGACGGTATTCCTGTTCATAAATTTGACCCGAACGTTTAATCGTTAATTCAAGTTTACTCGATAAAGCGTTGACCACTGACACACCAACGCCGTGCAAACCGCCCGAGACTTTATAACTGTTGTCATCAAATTTACCGCCTGCGTGCAAAATGGTCAGAATGACCTCTGCCGCAGAGACACCTTCTTCAGGGTGAATATCAGTTGGAATACCACGACCATTGTCAGATACACTGACAGATTCATCTTCATGGATAGTCACCAAAATTTCATCACAATGACCTGCCAAAGCTTCATCAATAGCATTATCGACTACCTCGAACACCATGTGATGCAAACCTGTACCATCATCTGTATCACCGATATACATGCCTGGGCGTTTACGAACTGCATCTAGGCCACGCAATACTTTGATACTAGAGGAATCATAAGCCTTTTCATTGGTTTGTTCTGTAGTAGAGACAGATTGATCTTCTGAACTCATGGTTTCTCCCTAGTGAAAAATAGGTCTATCCAAAGATAAAAAATTATTGCTCAACAGCCTGCACCGTTCCGTGATCGACCTGAAACAAACGATAAGGAATCGACAACGCTTGTAAGTGTTGTTGCACGGATTGATGATCTAAAGTGGTAATAAAAACTTGACTACCCAATTGGCTTAATCGTTCAATTAAACGTTGTTGTGCACTTAAATCTAATTCTGCTGTCAGATCATCTAATAATACCACAGTTTCCTTATTAGACGCATGCAGCATTGCAATCTGTGACAGTTTTAATGCCATAATCAATAGCTTTTTTTGCCCACGTGACAACACCACATCAGCATCGCCCATTGGGGTTTTTAGGCGCAAATCGGCACGGTGTGGCCCATATTCGGTATAGCGACGTTCCACATCTTTTTGATGATAATTGCACAGATCATTCAACAAGCCTGTTTCGGTATGAAAGCCTGCGCTGTATTCCAAACTAATGTTTAAATCAGGCAATAAATACTGTAAATCTTGCGTAAAAAATTGCTGCCATTGTTCCACTGTTCCCAAACGCTGCCGATGCAAAATCTCACCATAATCACTGAGCATTTTGTTCCACGGTTCTAAATCTGACAGACTTAAATGTCGCTGTGATTTAAGCAGACTATTACGCTGTTTTAAGGCACGTGAATAATATTGCCAAGCGTGATAAAACTCTGGTTCCACGTGGAACATCAACCAGTCCAGCAGTTGTCGCCGTGGTTTTGCACCATGGTCAATAATATCTGTACTGAGTGGATCAATATATTGTAAAGGTAGAATTTTAGCCAACTGTCCTTGGGTCGCAACAGGGTCGCCATTGACCTTAATCAACTGCTCACCCGATGCCATTTTTTGCATACCAATTTTTTCAGTCAATGACTGGGCAAATACAATCGCATCTTGGCTGCTGTTCTGAATGTAATTTTTAGGAATATGGGTGCGAAAAGATCGGCCTGTTGCCAACAAATGAATGGCTTCTAAAATCGAGGTTTTACCCGAACCATTTTGTCCATAAAAGACGTTAAACGGCTGCAACTCATGAAGTGCAACCGCTTTTAAGTTCCGAACACGCTCGATATGTAAACGCGTAATATGCATGATTCAGCTAGATTTAATCTTGAAATAAATCGCTCACTTAAACACGCATAGGCATCACAACATAGGTTTGATCTAGATGTGCTGGATCTTGTACCAATACCGATTGATTGGCTTCGGTCATTGTCATTGATACATCATCGCCATCTAATGCCCCTAATACGTCCAATAAATATTGTGCGTTAAATGACATTTCTAACGGTGAATCGGCATATTGAATCGCTAAATCTTCAATTGCTTCATCTTGTTCTGGGTTATTGGCACGTAATTGCAGGGTGTCTGTACTAAAATTCAGGAATACGCCACGCAATTTTTCATTACTTAAAATCGCCACACGTTGTAAAGATTGTTTAAATACATCATGTGCGATTAGCACGTTTTTATCGCCACCACGCGGAATCACACGGCGATAATCGGGGAACTTACCATCAATTAATTTAGTGGTAAAACGCACAGTAATCTCCGCTTGTTCTTTGTCACGACTTGGCGTACGAATGGTCACATTTAATAGTTCACGGCCAATTAACAATGCCAATTGCTCATCTTCAATACTCAACAAACGCTGCAATTCAGCCACTGCTTTACGTGGCACAATGGCTTGAATTAATTGAGTAGTTGTCGAAGAAGCTGCTGTTTCACATAAAGCCAAACGGTGACCGTCTGTGGTCACAGCACGTAATTGATTTTCATCAATTTCTAGCAAAGTACCCGTTAAATAAAAGCGTACATCCTGCACCGCCATAGCAAACGCAGTTTTTTCAAACAAACGCTTCAGCTCACGCTCCGTGACCGTCACTTGCGTGCCTTGGGCATTTTCTGTAGCCAATAATGGATAATCTTCTGCTGGCAAAGTGCCCAATACAAAGCGGCTATTGCCTGATTTTAAAATACAGCGCTGATCTTCAGTGATTTGTAAATCAATCAATGCTGCGCTTGGCAAAGATTTACAAATATCCATCAGTTTACGTGCAGGTACCGTAGTTTCCCCAGCTTGCAAACATGCACCTTCTGTCAGATTCGTGCTGGCAACCAACTCCACTTCCAAGTCCGAACCAGTAATGGTTAAGGCTTGCTCGGTCACTTGAACTTTGACATTGGATAAAATATTTAAGGTATGGCGACGTTCAACCGCTCCTACGACATGTGACAGAACATTCAGTAAGCTTTCTTTCGCGATTTTTAAACGCACGGTACATTCCTCTAACAACTGAAGATTGGAGTATAAAATAGTTTTTTTAGCAGTGTACTATGCGGCAAAAGCTGCCGCATGGCAAGAACAGAATTTGAGCAAATTCATTCAACTTTGCAACAATCGTTGCAGGTTTTTATAGTCTTCGTTAAAGATCGGATCTTCTTCACGCAGGCTTTGTACTTTTTCGCAGGCATGCATTACGGTACTGTGATCGCGCCCGCCAAATGCCATACCTATTTCAGGGAAACTGTCGCCTGTAAGTTCACGTGCCAAGCCCATCGCCAACTGACGTGGACGCGCATAAATACGGGTACGTTTTGGCCCCACCAATTCTTTGAGTGGAATACGGAAATATTCACTCACCACCCGCTGAATATTTTCGGTACTGATGGTACGAGCGCGAATTGCCAAGACATCTTTTAAAGATTCACGCACCACATCTAGATCAATTGGTGTGCCTTTAAAACGGGAAATTGCCACCACTTTATTGAGTGCGCCTTCGAGTTCACGCACATTGGCCACAACTTGCTGGGCAATAAATAAAGCACAGTTGCGTGGTAAATCCACGGCGCTGCTTTCAGCTTTCTTTAATAAAATTTCAATTCGGGTTTCAATATCTGGCGGTTCTACTCCAACTGATAAACCCCAAGAAAAACGTGACACCAAACGTGCATCCAATTCGGTTAATTCTTTTGGATAACGGTCTGAAGTCAAAATAATTTGTTTAGATTCGTCCAATAAAGCGTTAAAGGTGTAAAAAAACTCGACCAAACTGGCTTCTTTACCCGCCAATAAATGAATGTCATCCACCAATAACAAATCTAAAGAGCGGCAGTTTTTCTTAAATTCCTCAACCTTGCCCTGCTGCAAAGAGCTGACAAAATCCTGCACAAAACTTTCTGCAGTCATGTACATGACCCGCGCATTCGGTTTGGCTTGTAATAAAGCATTGCCCACCGCTTGCATCAAGTGAGTTTTACCCAAACCTGTTGGGCCATACAAAAATAATGGGTTGTGCTGTGAAGCTCCCAATTGAGTTAATACCTTGCGACAGGTTTCTGCAGCCATTTGATTCGATCGACCTTCCACAAATAAGGAAAAGGTAAATAACGGATTGAGTTGGCGTTTACGGCTTTTGGCAGAACTTTCTTCTTTTTCACGTTTAGGCTTGGCCACAGGCACAGGGCTAGATTCCAATGCAGCAGTGGTGGTCGCAGGTTGCTCACTGGCCGATAAAATCGCACCTGGGCGCGAATCGACTAAAATCTCGACCTTACGCACGCGTCCCTCAGACAACTGCTCTGCCAAAATGGTAATCAATTCCAGATGATGCTCTTGAATGTAACGCGTCCAATAAGGATTAGGCGCATAAAGTTTTAATGTATCTTCAACTTCTTCTGCCACCAATGGGCGAATCCACATTGTAAAGACATTTCCAGAGAGCTCTTGTCGCAAGCGATTTAAGCAGTCCGTCCAAAGCATGTGAAACCCCTATCTAATCCATTTATAAATTTAAAGCATCTCTCGACCGCCTGAGCGGGTCGCCATTCTAACCAAGTTATCCACATCTGTCATGACAAAATCAGCAAAATCGCTCAAAAAAGGAATCATTAAACCTGAATTTAAATTTAAATGCGGTGTGGATAAGTTTATCCGCAAGGTGTGGATAAAATATAGCACAAAGTTATCCACAAAGTATTAAAATCATAAAAACATGGATATCCACAATCCAAAATTTTGTTTTATAACGTAAAAAATAGGTTTTCAACAGAAAAACGCTTCCCTAATAATAATAAATTTAAATTTATAAATTTGAATTTATTTATAAGAGCCGCTGCAACTGTGGATAATTCAATCAGAGTTTAAATTTAAATTCAAAACTCAGAATTCTAAAATTAAACAGCATAGCTTGTGGATAATTGTGTGAATAATATTGTTAATAACTTATTAGTCAAGTATAAACAACCATTTATCTTGTGTATGCTTTGTTTTGTTCAATCAATCAGTACGTTGAGCTCAAGCCTGCTGAGAGAGAAAAATTTAGGCTTATTTTGCAAGAAACCGTGTTTTTCATTGACAGCTCAAGCAATGAGCACTAAAATCGCGGACCTTTATAGAAAGATCATTTTTGGAGTTTCGATATGAAACGTACATTTCAACCATCTGAATTAAAGCGTAAGCGCGTTCATGGTTTCCGTGCTCGTATGGCTACTAAAGCTGGTCGTCAAGTATTGGCTCGCCGTCGTGCAAAAGGTCGTCACAGCTTAACTGTTTAATACAGTCACGCTGAATCGACTCTTGGGTGTTATGACAACACTTTATGGCTTCAGCACAGAGTTGAGATTACGCTGTGCTGCCGATTATAAAGGTGTGTTTGATGGTGCGCTTTTTAAAGTGCATCAACCCCATTTCTTATTTCTTGCAAAACATTCCGAACTGCCGAATAGCCGTTTGGGGCTTGTCGTTGCAAAAAAGAAAGTGCGTCGTGCACACGAACGAAATCGAGTAAAACGACTTGCTCGCGAAAGTTTTCGCTTACACCAACAGCAATTAAATGACTTAGATATTGTGGTCATGCCCAAAGTTGGGATAGATACGGTATCTAATGCGGAATTGCATCAGCAATTACAATTTGCTTGGCAAAAGTTGCAACGTCTTGCCAAAAAGCATTCAAAAATAGCTCCCTCCCCACAAAAGTAGAGATGGCCAATGGTACGTTTACTGCATTGGTTGATACGTTTCTATCAGATCGCGATTAGTCCTTTATTGGGACCACGCTGTCGCTATATTCCAACATGTTCTCAATATTCTTTGGAAGCAGTGCATACGCATGGTGCTGTACGTGGTGTGTGGCTGGCTACAAAACGTATTTGTCGTTGTCATCCGTGGGGTGGTTCGGGCTATGATCCAGTCCCGCCAAAAGTCATTCGTTTTATTTCATTTCAGCAAATAGATTCTCAAACGCATCACATTCATGTACCCTTTCGTGATCGTTTATTGAACCAAAATCACTCTAACCACTTGGGGTAATAGATATGCAACAATGGGCCAGGTTTGCAATTCTCGGGGCCATGTTTGTCGTCGCATATTTGCTCATTTTGGCGTGGCAAAAAGATTATGGAAATGCTGAAACAGCACCGCAGCAAAAAACTGCCGTTGTTTCGCATGAAGTATCTGCAGATTTGCCGAATGGCCAAACGGCTACAGCAGCTTCTGATGTACCGCAAGCAAATATTCCTGCACAGCAAACAACCGATGCCACAGCACCTGTAAGTCAGCAGCTTATTTCAGTACAAACTGACCTTTATCATCTTTGGATCAATCCGAAAGGTGGTGATATTGTTCGTGTTGAATTACTCAATCATGACAAAAATAAAGACAGTGACGAACCTTTCGTCATGCTGGAAAGCGATGCTAAGCGCACCTATGTCGCGCAATCTGGGTTGATCGGGCTGAATGGTCCAGACAGTAGCCGTAATGGCCGCCCAAGCTATGAAATTGAAAAATCGACTTATAGCTTAGCCGATGCCAAAGAAAGCAAAAATAAAGCGGGTGAAACAGTTAAAACTTTAACTGTCCCAATGGTATATAAAACTGCCGATGGTGTAGAAATCATCAAAACCTTTAGTTTTACTGAAGGTGAATATCCTGTGCTGGTGAATCACAAGGTGATTAACCGCAGCAGCCAAAACTGGCAAGGTCAGATGTTTGGTCAGCTAAAACGGGATAATTCAGACGATCCTGGTAAGTCAGATCAAGGTATTTTTACCTTGGGGACTTTCCTTGGCGGCGCATGGGGAACACCTGAAGAACACTACAACAAGTTGAAATTTGAAAATTTTAATGATGAAAAATTGAATGTTGAAGCGACTGGCGGTTGGGTGGCAATAGTTCAGCATTACTTTGTGAGTGCTTGGGTTCCGGGTCAGTTAAAATTGACACAGGCTGATGGTCAACCGTATGCAGCAAAGTTGGAATCACGTAAATCTAGCGATGAAATGAACATTATTGGCTTTACCTCGCCAACCATTAATGTGCCTGCAGGTACGGTGGCAGAAGTTGATGCGACCTTCTACTCTGGTCCAAAAATTCAGTCTGAATTGAAAGATTTGGCTACAGGTTTGAACCAAACTGTGGATTATGGCTGGTTATGGCCAATTGCAAAATTATTGTTTATTGGTTTGCAATTTTTCCATGGCTTAGTGGGCAACTGGGGTTGGTCAATCATCTTATTAACCATTCTTGTCAAACTGATTCTTTGGCCGTTATCGTCTAAGAGTTATCGTTCTATGGCGAAAATGCGTGTGATTGCACCAGAAATGCAGCGCATGAAAGAGGAATTTGGCGAAGACCGGATGCGTTTCTCGCAAGAAATGATGGCACTTTATAAACGTGAACAAGTAAATCCACTGTCTGGTTGTTTGCCATTGTTATTACAAATGCCAATTTTCCTTGCCTTGTACTGGGTATTGATGGAATCGGTAGAGTTACGCCATGCACCGTGGTTAGGTTGGATTCAAGACTTATCGGCAATGGACCCTTGGTTTATCTTACCATTGTTGATGGGTGTGACCATGTATGTTCAACAAATGTTGAACCCACAGCCAACAGATCCAATGCAGGCAAAAATCTTCCGCATTATGCCTGTGGTATTTACCGTGTTCTTATTGTTCTTCCCTGCAGGTTTAGTCCTGTACTGGATTGTCAACAACTTGATTACGATTTTGCAGCAAAGCTTGATCAACAAAAGTGTTGAAAAAGACCGCGCTAAACGAGAAGAAACAACTCCAGCCAATTAAGTATGGCTGAGCTGCTGAATAAATCCGCTTAAGATGGTAATCTTAGGCGGATTTTTCTTTGCATGTATTTTGAAAGTTTTAGGTGAATTTTATGTATAACCGCAGCACCATTGCCGCAATCGCGACTCCACCTGGCCGTGGTGGTGTGGGGGTGATTCGCTTGTCGGGGCCAAAAGCCTATGCGATTGCCGCAGCCTTGACTCAAAAAGACTTGCCCAAAGCGCGTTATGCAGGTTTTCGTCATTTTTTCGATGCAGCCGATGAAGTTATGGATGAAGGTTTGGTGATTTGTTTCCCAAATCCTCATTCATTTACTGGCGAAGATGTAGTGGAACTACAAGGGCATGGTGGACCAGTGATTCAAAATGCCTTATTGGCACGTTTACTGGAACTCGGCGCAACGGCTGCCAAAGCGGGTGAATTCTCGATGCGCGCCTTTGAAAATGGCAAGTTAGATTTGGCGCAGGCCGAAGCCATTGCCGATTTAATTGATGCCACCTCACAAGCCGCTGCGCGTTCTGCAGTGCGCTCCCTTCAAGGGGCTTTTTCCACCAAAGTGAATACCGTGTTGGAACAGTTAATTCACTTACGTTTGCATGTTGAAGCTGCCATTGATTTTCCTGAAGAAGAAATTGACTTTTTGGCTGATGGGAAAATCCTCAAATTACTAGATGAAGTGGCTGCTTCTGTGACTGCTGTGCAACAGTCTGCGCGTCAGGGACAATTGTTGCGTGAAGGTTTACAGGTGGTGATTGCAGGCAAACCCAATGCGGGTAAATCCTCCCTACTCAATGCCTTGGCTGGCATTGAACGTGCGATTGTGACCGATATTGCGGGCACTACACGTGACGTATTGCATGAAAAAATTACCTTGAATGGCTTACCAATTACCCTGACTGATACTGCAGGTTTACGTGAAACAGGTGATATTGTGGAGCAGGAAGGGATTCGCCGTGCGATGAAAGAAATTGAACAGGCAGATTTATTGTTATTGGTCTATGACTTGAGTCAAAACGAAGATCCGTTGCAATTGGCACAGCATTATTTTGCTCATCATATTGAACCGAAGCGCTTAATGTTAATTGGCAACAAATGTGATTTAACTGGTGTACAAGCTGCAATCTCAGATTTTAATGGTTTTAGACATATTACTGTGTCGGCCAAGCAAGAAACAGGTGTTCAATCGCTCATAGAGGCGATTACAGCGCATGCAGGCTTTCAGCCCGAAGAAGATACCTTTATTGCACGTACTCGTCATTTAGATGCAATGAAGCGCACGCAGCAGTATTTGGCTGAGGCACGTGAGCAATTGGTGGTCTATCATGCGGGGGAATTGGTGGCCGAGTCATTACGTCTTGCGCAAAATGCTTTGGGTGAGATCACTGGCGATTTCTCTGCAGATGATTTGTTGGGTAAGATTTTTGGATCGTTTTGTATCGGAAAATGATTTTAGCGATTACTTCCTGATTTGATATAAAAAAGCATTAAGTTTTAGTGGCTTAGTGCTTTTTTTATTTTTCTGGTATTTAATATAAATTTTTATAAAAAAGCACTTTGCAAATTTTCTAGTATCCTTTTAGTCACAAGCGTTGGTTCAAATCCCATCAGTCTTTTTAAACCACAGCATTTAAAGCTATGATGAGAAAATAATCAAAAATTGGCGCTCAATTCAATCCTAAATGCACGAGATGAAATCTCTGATGGAGGTTTTTGGATGTTTGAACTGGCTTTTTTACGTGAAATACTCATTTCTTCGGTTCATTTTCTGCAATTGTCACTCGAAACTATTTCTGTGATTTGCGTGGTGATTGGTCAGCTTAAAACTTTATGGGTGCTGGTTTAATTAAAATCAGGGCGTACTGCACGTTATTGTTTTGGGGATTGGCTTGCGACGGCGCTTGAATTTCAGTTAGCTACAGATATTTTAGCCACTACGGTAGATCCAGATTTAGATAGCCTGATTAAATTGGCGATTATTGCCGTCATTCGAACTTTTTGAATTATTTTTTGACCAAAGAGTTAGAGCATCAAGCCATCAATGAAAAATAATGGCTGCTGAGTTTGAGATCAAAACAGAAGACATAGTTCAATTTCTTTACAAGGTTTGAATAAACTCAGCTGATTCAAACCTTGTCCTGATTTTAACTTTTAGTTTAGGTAAAAACTCATCCTAAAACAGGTTTGTTCTGCAACTGGCGATACCAAATAATGATGTAGCCACATAGTAAGCAGATGGCTGCACAAAAGCTAAGCACGGCAGTGGTTAACCCAAAATGATCGGCCAAATAACCCACTGCAATAATTGGCAGAATTGTGCCTAAATAGCCCACAAATAAATAGGTTGACATCACTGCCGCACGATTCTGTAGATTGGTCATGGCATGAATTAAGCCAAAAGCGCCAATCAATGCCAAACCATGTCCTATTCCTAGCAGTACATCACTGACAAAAAATAGAAAACTCCAATGTAAATACATGCATGCACCGAGTACCAATAAACTGAATAACAGCAAATACAGCCCATAATTTAGGCATTTTTGTGCAGGAATAGCTTTGGAAAAATACTGCACCAATGCTGAAATCAGCAAAATACTGGTGATAGCCAAACCACTGACTAAAGGCCCGTGCCACGGAATAATCACTTGCACAAAAGATGGAGAGAGCGAAGCAAATAAACTAAATGCAGCAAAGACACAGAATGCGGTTAAACCCGTAATATAAAATTCTGCATGAAAGCGTGGTTCTGGGCGTTCTAATTTTGGGGCAATCGAGAAGGTTTGTGGCGTAAATTCAGGTGGTGCTAAACGTAATAATCCAATAAAACACAGTACTGCACCCAAAATGACTGGAATATATGGACTAAACAAAGGCGCTGCTGAAAATTGTGCCACACCACCACCGAGCAAAGGACCTAAGCCAAATCCGACTGCGGTAATGACTGAACTGAGCTGTGGTGCATGCGCTTTATGTGATTGGGGGATACTCCACATTAAGCCAATTAACGCCGATGTGGTCATCAGACCTGAAGCAATCCCAATCACAAAACGCCCCGAAGCAAGCTAAAGCGCATTAGTGGCAAACATTGACAGAATTAGTCCGAGGGTGATGATGACTAAACCCAGTTCTAGGGTTTTTAAGAAGCCAATACTGTTGCTGGTACGCCCTAAAAAAAGCAAGGTGGCCAAACAACCGAGCATATACGCCACAAAAATGAAGGTGATATGGCTGGGTAAAAGCTGCCACAGTTCCTGATAAATTGGATATAGCGGGCTTACAAGTGCCGTGCCCATGGTGCCAATAATCAGGGCGAGGCTGATCATCACAAAAGGATGCCAAGATTGAGATTGAGTCATAAAAAACTCGATTGATGGCTAAACTGTTGAGTTTAATCTCATATAGTGAGATATATCACTCAGTGTAAAGACAAGCCTTGAATGTGGTCAAGCCTATTTGTGGTTAAGCATAGCGTTTCAGCAACTTCATAAATTCTTCCATTTCATGTTCATCGGAAGAAATTCGTGAAGTGATTGCAGAGTTACCAGTCAGTGTGATGATTACAGACTTGCATGTTTGGAAAGTTGGACAGGGTAAATTTTCCTGTATTTTGGCATTGGAAACTGCACACGATTTAGACGCAGATCAAGTCCGCACTGCTCTCGCTATTCATGAAGAAATTGTGCATATTTCAGTAGAAAATAATCTGCCATCAGGCTTGAAGGTTCCACGTGAAACCTAAAGCGTTGCATAGCAAAAACGAGTTGTAGCAATTACGTAATTCTGGCTTAAAAATTCTGAATTGTGTACAACTTTCAGCTTAGAATCAGGCTAAATTTATTTTATTAAGATGAAACATATGATTAGACAATTCAGTTTAGCTGTCTTAATCGGATTATGCAGTGCGGTGAGCATGGCAGATGTTGCAACGGTTAGTAAAAATATCAAACAACAGCATCCGCAACTGAAATTAGACAATATTCAAGCCACAGAAATGAAAGGTATTTATAGTGCCTCTATGGATGGTCAAGTGGTGTATTTGAATGAAGATGCGCAACATATTTTGGCGGGTTCCATGATTCGGTTAAAGGATCAGCATAACCTGACCAAAGATTTATTGATTCAACAAAATAGTGTGGATTGGAAAAAGTTACCGTTACAAGATGCGATTAAAAGTGTGCGAGGTACGGGAAAACGTCAGATTGCGATCTTTTCTGACCCAAATTGCCCATATTGTAAACAGCTTGAGGCTGAACTGAAAAAGCTGGACAACATTACAATCTATACCTTTATTTTGCCGTTAAAAGCGCAATCTGTCGCGCCGTCTAAACAGGTGTATTGTGAGAAAAACCCTGCACTTGCTTGGGAAAACCTGATCACAAAAGCACAATTGCCTAAAAGTCAAACCAGTTGTGCTAACCCTGTAGAACGCAACATGGCTTTAGCACATCGTTTAGGCGTAAACGGTACGCCAGCGATTATTTTCTCGAATGGCTTTAAAGTCATGGGAGCTTATCCTGCGGCACAAATTGAACAGATTTTTAAAGAATTCGGTCTTTAAGAACGGCTATTTTGATCTGATATTGGCACCTACAGTTATAACGTGTATCTCAGAACAAACCTATAATTTGTGATTGCAAAGTAGATATAAAAAAACCGCCTTAATTTTAAAGCGGTTTTTTTATATGAGAATAAACAGTGTTTGATAGAAAAATAACAGTCGTTAACATATTATTTAAGCACGTGATTTTTTCATAAAAGTATTATAAATAAACAAAATAATCAGCGCACCAATGATGGAAGCAATAAAACCTGCGGCAGAACCATCACCATACAATCCCATCATGCGCCCTGCATAGGTTGCTAATAAAGATCCTGCAATCCCGAGTAAGGTGGTGACAATAAACCCTGCTTTGTCATCTCCAGGATGAATCGCACGAGCGATTAAACCTGCAATAAAACCCACTACAATTGCGACAATTAATGACCACATGAGCAGCTCCTTGTTATCTTTGTTTATGTTTTACATCATGTTTCAGACTTATATTTGCTGAAAAATTCCAAGGAAAATAGTCGAATAATGCTACAGCATGTTGTGTTTTTGTCCTGTTAGATAGATGAAGTGCAAATTTTAGCCATAAAAAAGTGATCTAAAACGATCACTTTTTAAAGCGAGGCGTGTTTGTTTTATAAGCCAATTTCGCCAATAAACGGAATATGACGATATTTTTGGTCATAATCTAAGCCATAACCGACAATAAACTTATCTTCAATTTCAAAGCCCATAAATTTAACTTCAAGTTCAATTTCACGGCGTGATGGCTTGCTAATTAAGCTGCATAGCTCAATTGAATTTGGCTCGCGGGTTTGCAAAATTTCCATGACTTTATTTAGGGTGTTGCCCGAGTCGATAATATCTTCAACTACCAAGACATCTTTACCGCGAATTTCACCATCTAAATCTTTTAAAATTTTCACATCACGTGATGATACAGTGCCCCCGCCGTAGCTAGATACAGTCATAAAATCTAGTTCATGCGGCTTGTGAATGGTGCGGCATAAATCTGCCATGAACAACACAGAGCCACGTAATAAGCCAATTAAAACCAACTCTTTGTCGCTATTGGCATAGTGAGCATTAATTTTTTGACCAAGTTCCTGAACTTTTGTTTGGATTTCTTCTGCAGAAATCAAAACCTGCATTTCAACTGTCATGGGTAGATACCTAAAAAGCAAAAATAAAAAAGGTGTTGACCTGCAACACCTCAAAATATGCTCTAATTTTAATATATCTTGCGTGATGTTGCACGTGCTTGCATGGTTAAAATAGCATCATTTTTGTGCAGAATGAGAATCTGAGCGTAACAACAAGGCACAACCGAGTATCAGGATTGCCCATCCTATAGCTTTCATATACGTGGGTTGTGCAGGTTTAGCCACCTGTTGCTGAGTTTTGATCGGGTTGGTAGTAGGCACGTTGTCCATAAATATAGGTCGCATGAATATTACGGTCATCTGCTAAAGTAATGAGGGCAAATAGTGCATCTTCAAGATGTTTGGCACGTTGTTGTCTTAAGCGTTGTAAAGCTGTGGCATTTAAATCGAGCACTACAAAATCCGCTTCTTTGCCTACCTTAAAATTACCCAGCTTATCGTCTAAGTCTAAAGCTTTGGCAGCGCCTAATGTGGCGTGATACAACGCTTCAAAAGCAGAGAGTTTCGCGCCTTGCAGTTGTTGCACTTTATAGGCTTCATTGAGGATATGCAGTACATTAAACGTAGTGCCTGCGCCAATATCTGTACCTAAGCCGACCTTCACCTGTCGCTCCCAAGTTTTATGTAATGGGAATAAACCGCTGCCTAAAAATAAATTGGAGCTGGGGCAAAAGGCAATTGCAGAATCGGTATGATGCAAACATTGCCACTCATGCTCTTCTAAATGCACACAATGCGCAAAAACCGAACGTGAGCCTGTTAAACCATAGTGATGATAAACATCTAAATATCCATTTTGCTCTGGAAATAATTGTTTCACCCATGCAATTTCATTGTGATTTTCACTTAAATGGGTATGCACATAAACATCGGGATATTCGGTTTTAAGTTGCCCTGCCCGTGCCAGTTGTTCAGGGCTAGAAGTCGGTGCAAAACGTGGGGTAATCGCGTAGAGGTTACGTCCTTTTCCATGCCATTTTTCAATCAAGGCTTTAGAGTCTGCATAGCCTGTGTCTGCGTTATCACACAATGCTTCGGGCGCATGCCGATCCATCAGCACTTTGCCTGCAATTAAACGCATTTGATGTTGTGCAGCCGCCTCGAATAACGCATCTACCGATTCAGGATGTACCGTACAAAACACCAAGGCTGTGGTGGTGCCATTTTTAAGTAACTCCTGCACAAAAAATTGTGCAATCTGATCGGCATAGCCTTTATCTGCAAATTGCAGTTCTGTTGGAAAAGTATATGTATTCAACCATTCCAGTAATTGTTCACCATACGCGCCTATCATTTCGGTCTGTGGAAAATGAATATGGGTGTCGATGAAGCCAGGCACTATGAGATGATCAGGATAATGATGGAACTCTGTGTTGGCGTTTAGCTGTGCCTGCCCTTCTTGCCATGAACCCAACCACTGAATTTTGCCTTGTTCACAAATTAACAAGCCATCCTCTATATAGCGGACGTGTTCTGAAATTTGATCGGCTTGGCTGACGCAGTTTTTGAAATCAAGAAAGCAACCACGAATTGCGGTGCGTTGTACAGGAGATGGCATAAACAACCTACATTTTTCATTTTTTCAAGAGATTGTACATTAAATGTAGCTTGCAGCAGTACGATAAAATTTATCGTACGGTCAATTAAAACTTAGCGTAATGAATACAAAAAGCCTTCTCGAAAGAAGGCTTGCAACGATGATGGGGAATGTTAAATTTTATAATGTGGTTTCATGGTGTTTACGACTATGTCGAATTGATAACCACGCAGTGATTGTCAGTACAAGTACAATAAAGCCGAGTGAAATCCAGATAGGCATGTGGAACACATCTAACATCAGCATTTTAAAACCAATAAATAGCAGAATTAAACCCAGTCCATACGGCAAATAATGCATTTTAGTCGCTGCGCCTGAGAGCAAGAAAAACATGGCACGTAAGCCTAAAATAGCCATAAGATTTGCGGTGAGTACAATAAACGGATCGGTAGTCACCGCAAAAATTGCAGGGATGGAATCCACGGCAAAAATAACGTCAGATGCTTCGACCAAAATTAAAACTAAAAATAATGGCGTTGCCCAAAGTACGCCATTTTGGCGAACAAAGAATTTGTCTTGTTGTAGTGTTGGGGTGATCCGCATGTGTTTGCGTAACCATTTCAATAATGCCATATCTTCAATATTGCTGGCTTCTTGTTCTGGGCCTTTTAAGAATTTAAAGCCTGTATAAACCAAAAATGCGCCAAAAATATACAAAATCCAAGAGAATTCTTGTATGAACCAAGCCCCAATAAAAATAAAAATGGTTCTGAGAATAATTGCGCCCAGTACGCCGTAGAGTAAAATTTTACGCTGTAAGCCCGGTGGAATGGCGAATGCGGCGAAGATCATCATCCACACGAATACATTATCGATCGCCAGTGATTTTTCCAGTAAATAACCCGCAAAGTATTCCATGACTTTGGTATTGGCGACTTCTAGCCCAACGCTGTGTTTCAGATACAGCCATAAACCGCCACCAAATAAAGCTGCCACACTGACCCAGGCGATACTCCAATACGCAGCGGTTTTGACTTTGACCGATTCGCCTGCTTTTTGTTTAAAGCCTAAGAGGTCGATAGCGAGCATGACTGCAACAATTGCAAAAAAGACCAGGTATAGCCATAAATTGCCGATAGATTCCATATAATCTCCACATCCGACAATTGGCCATAAAAAAAACTTGACCCGTTGTCAGATGATTTCAAAACATCTGTAACAACATGATCAAGGTCTTGCCTACATAGAGCGGACTTGTGTCAACAAGTCTGTGCGCTATGCTCAGCGTCCGACTTTTTGCAAAGTGTAATGACGAAACGCTGACACGTTAAAGTTATATTTTAACGCTTGGAGGAGGCTACTCCCCTTGTTCAACATAATTTGGGATTAGGACGCTGCCTAAATCTGCGTAAAGAATTACATAATTTTAAGTGTTGTGCAATTTATTCTGTATGGTAAATCACTTTAATTTGTACAAATTCAGCACAATATTTCGTAAAGAGTGTGGCAAATTGAAAAAATAGATTTAGTTTGATAGGTGGACTTATGCAAATTCAACATCAAAAAACCCAACGCGGTGGCGAGTTTTTTATTGAACGAGATGGTCGGCATATCGCTGAAATTACTTATCAATATCAAGATGATCACACTATTTTAGCAGATCACACTTGGGTCGATCTGACATTACGAGGTCAAGGGGTTGCCCGTCAGCTATTAGATATTTTGGTCGCCTTTGCACGTGAAAAGCAGCTAAAAATTGTACCCGTGTGCTCTTATATTGAGACGGCTTTTGAAACAGATACACAATATGCTGATGTCGTGGCTTAAAAGTCTTTCTACGTTGAAATAATCTAATGTGTTGGTATTAAAACAGCATACAGACTTCGTCTGTCGTGCAGTCTAAAATTTTCTTGAAAATATTATAAAAGCCCAAAAAAGCCAATCCACAGCGCGTAGATTGGCTTTTTTGTAACATAGTTAAGCCAAGATTATTCGTAATTAATCATCACTTTCATGGCATTTTCATCTGAAGCATGTTTAAACACATCATAGGCTTTTTCAAATTCAGAGAATTTAAAATGGTGCGTTGCCAGTTTTTCTAAAGGTAATTTGCCTGAACAGCAGGTTTTTAACAGCATACCTGTCGTATTGGTATTCACCAAACCCGTAGTGATGGTCAGGTTTTTAATCCAGAGTTTGTTTAACTCAAAATTTACCGACTTACCATGTACGCCCACATTGGCAATATGTCCGCCCTCTTTCACGACATTTTGGCAAATATCCCAAGTGGCTTCGACACCTACAGCTTCCATGGCACAGTCTACCCCGCGACCACCTGTAATCTCTAAAATACGTTGTACCGCATCTTCTTTGGCAGAGTTAATGGTATGGGTTGCACCCAACTCTTTTGCCATCGCCAAGCGGTTATCGTCCATATCGACTGCAATAATTTGTGCAGGAGAATAGAACTGTGCGGTAAGCAGACAACCCATGCCAATTGGACCTGTACCCACAATTGCAATGGTATCACCAGGTTTAACATTGCCGTATTGCACACCAATTTCATGTGAAGTTGGCAATACATCAGACAAGAAAACCGCAACTTCTTCATTTAAACCTTCAGGCAGCAAATATAAAGAAGTGTCTGCAAATGGAGTACGGACATATTCAGCATGAGTACCATCAATCATATATCCCATGATCCAACCGCCTTCATTTTGGCAGTGTGCATAGAGTTGTTTTTGACAGTTTTCACAAGTACCACAACGGCTGACACAAGAAATAATGACCTTGTCGCCTTTTTTGAAATTTTTGACTGCCGAACCGACTTCTTCAACAATCCCGATACCTTCGTGACCTAAAATACGGCCATCAAATAGCCCTGTCTTGGCAACTGCAGTGTCTTGAATTTCTGGGTTTTTACCTTTCCAAATACCTAAGTCAGTACCGCAAATTGTAGTTTTGGTGAGACGAATCACGGCATCTGTTGGTTGTAAAATTTCTGGACGTGGGCGTTCTTCAAAACGAATATCATTGGCGCCGTGGTAGACCATGGCTTTCATTGTTTTTGACATTATGACCATCCTTCTTAGTAATGATGATGAAAGACATCCAGCAGCCAACCTGTAGCAACCGTCATGCTCGCAGGATGTAATCTTTTTAAAGTAACAGGTCAAGATGACAAGTTCATGAGCAGTATTGTTGCTTTTAATAATTATAATATATAAGTTAGGACTTACGCACTATTATTTATAGATTCTCTGTGGTAGCAGATGATTTTTATCGAGAATAAAGTCATCAATGAAGTTTTTGATAACTGGTCTAAATAATTTCTTCTGCCAACGATATACATTTTCAAAGATCCGCTCAAACTGGTTCTTTTGTATCTCAACGTAGGCCATCAAGGCTGAAAAAATATGATTCAAAATCAGTTTAGATCGTCTTACTTGAAACTTTTCAATATGACAAACCTGTTTAATCACCCGGTGATATTGCTCTATTTTCCAATGACTTGAATGCAATTCATGAAAACCCTCAAAGGACAATAAATCATCTTCATCTTGATGCACAATATAAAACCTCTGCTGTTCTTTTAACTGAGTCTTAAATAATTGTACAAAGCCAAAATCTTTGAGCCAGACCACTTGACCCTGATGGAAATCTGGCAATAAACGCAGTTGAAACCATTGTCCTTTTTCTGGGGAAACCTTACGGTTACAGTCGATACCAAACATAAATCGAATACCATATTTTCTTATGGTTTTTAGATTTCCAGTCGATGAATACCAACTATCACCTGTAATAAATTGAATCTTTGCACCCCAACTGAGTACTTCACTTAACATATCCATAAAGTAATCATTCTTGGTTTTACTTTCAGATTTGTCATAAATTCGGAAATTAATTGGAATATTTTGACCATTTTGATCTGTCGCATACAAGGTAATGAGATTAATACCCTTGACGGATCGGTGGTGTTTGCCTGACCAAAAATAGCTAACCAAGTCCATATGTTGACTATATGGTTTATCTAAAACAGTATCATCAATGCTGACTATAAGTTTATTATTATCAATATGTTGAATTGCTTCTTGATATAGGTCGTGAGGTGTGTAGTCTTCACGCTCTAGAAAGCGATTTACACTATCATGCGAGATATTATAAGTCTCGGCAAGTTGTGTGCAGCTAATAGAGTTCGGTTCTGTCATGAGAAAGCCCATATAAATGGGTAATGTACAAGTTGCTGTAGAAGCATGTTTAATTCGTCTGATCACAGATACTTTATAAAGTATTTTAATACTTTTTTGAATCCGTCAATGCGTAAGTCCTATAAGTTTATAATTAATACGCCAATCTCAACTTTTTAAGTCATTGAAATAAAAAGGACATAACCTCATTTTAAATCCGTCTATGAAAATAAAATTACAGTTATGTCCACTGAAGAATTTATCATCATTGTCTATTTAATCATAGAGGAAATTTACCCAACTATAGTCTCTGAACCATTAAGAAAACGTGGTTTTCCACCTGCTTTAACCGATATTGAAATTATCACAATGCAAATTGTTGGTGAGTGTCTCAAAATGGATACGGATAAAAGCATATGGATGTTTTTTAAAAACAATTACTTAAGTTGGTTCCCTCATTTAGGTTCATATCCTAACTTTTGTAAGCATTGTGCAAACTTATGGCAAGTTCATCAAAAAATCACAGCCCAATTAACTGCACATTATGGTCAGGATCATATTCATTTTATTGATGGATTTCCTATACCTGTTTGTCGTTATAGTCGAGCAAAAAGACACAAGAATTTCAAAGAACATGCAGGTTTTAGTTATTGTGCTGCACAACAAGAGAAATACTATGGTTTTAAAGGGCATCTTGTAATTAATTTGGAGGGTATGATTACTGGCTATACTTTCGCTCCAGCAAATGTAGATGAGCGTGATGTTGCACCAGAAATCACAGAAAATATTCATGGGTTACTAGGTGCAGATAAAGGTTACTTAAGACCCAGCTTGAAAGAATACTATAAATTTCAGTATGTTGATCTACAAACTCCTTTAAGAAAGAATATGCCGGACTCTAGATCTCAAGAATCAATGAGGTTGCTTATGAGAGCACGAAGGAAAATTGAAACGGTCATTGGTCAATTAACTGATCGCTTTAATATTCAAAAAGTAAGGGCAAGAGATTTATGGCACTTATCGCATCGTTTTATCAGAAAGATTTTGTCACATACGGTCTGCGTCGTTATGAATAAAAAATGTGGTTATTCGCCGATTCAATTTGAAAAGCTTATTTAAAGTTGAGATTGGCGTAATTAATATAAAAATCCCCTATTTTTTGCCAAAAACAGGGGATTTTTTTGAAAGAGTTTTAAATCAGTTTAAGCGATTTTAAGCCGTGTGTTGCAACGCTTGAATGAGTTTTTGATGTAAACCACCAAATCCACCATTTGACATAATCACCACTGCATCGCCCTCACCTGCTTGGCTCACGATTTTTTGAATAATTTCATCCAAAGTATTGGCCACCACCGCATGATTGCGAGCAGCCGCAACCACAGGCTGTAAATCCCAGTCTAGACCTTCAGGTTGATACCAAATCACAGCATCCGCCAAACGTGCTGAATCTGCCAAGCCCTCTTTATGACTGCCCATGCGCATGGTGTTGGAACGTGGTTCAATAATCGCCCAAAGCTTACGCTCACCCAAACGCTTACGTGCGCCGTCCAGTGTGGTTTCAATTGCGGTTGGATGGTGGGCAAAGTCATCATAGACTTCAATGCCGCGTATGGTGCCTAATAACTCCATACGGCGTTTCACCCCACCAAAATTGGACAGCGCTGCACATGCGGTTTCAATTGCAACCCCAACATGCTCTGCTGCGGCGATGGTTGCCAAGGCATTGGCGACACTGTGTTGCCCAGTCATATTCCAGCGCACTTCACCTTGTAGCACACCATTTTTCAGAACTTTAAAATGTGAACCATCTGCTGCAAGTTGTTCTGCATACAGTTCCGCTTGTGGGTCTGCATTGAGCGAAGTACGTAGCACAGGTGTCCAGCAACCCATTTCTAACACTTCATCAATATGGGTTTCTGTAATTGGGGCAATAATGCGCCCTTCACTTGGGATGGTACGCACCAAATGATGGAATTGTTTTTGAATTGCGGCCAAATCATCAAAAATATCGGCATGGTCAAATTCAAGGTTATTTAAAATGGCGGTTTTAGGATGGTAATGTACGAACTTGGAGCGTTTATCAAAAAACGCAGAGTCGTATTCATCGGCTTCGACACAGAAATACTTGCCTGCACCCAAACGTGCACTTTCACTAAAGCCTAAAGGAACGCCGCCAATTAAAAAGCCCGGTTCTAAGCCTGCCTGATCCAATACCCACGCCAACATGGTGGTGGTGGTGGTTTTGCCGTGCGTGCCTGCAACGCCCAGTACGTGTTTGCCTTGCAAGACATGATCGGCCAAAAATTGTGGGCCAGAAATATACGGTAAACCTGCATTCAGCATATATTCAACCGCGTCTATCCCACGTTTCATGGCATTGCCCACAATCACTAAATCTGGATGCGGTTGTAAATGGCTGCGGTCATAACCCTGCATTAAGGTAATGCCTGCATTTTCTAGTTGAGTCGACATTGGTGGATAGACGTTTTGGTCTGAACCTGTGACGGTATGTCCTAAATCGCGGGCCAAAAGTGCCAAAGAGCCCATAAATGTGCCACAAATACCCAAAATATGCAGATGCATTCCGCCTTACTCCACTGCTTTTATAGACACATCACGTTTTTTTGTGCTGTTGTCGTGATTAATTTGATTTGAAGCAACGATAGCAAGGGTTTTGGCGAAAAGATAGTGATTCTTGTATCTCATTTCAGGGATTTTTCAGTGCTGAATTTGCGCCCAACGATGAAAAAATTGCTGCTCTTGCATTTTTCATGGCAAATAGCCCGTAAAATAAAACTGAATTTTTAAGATAGTACGACACAATGTCTTCAGCACTTTTACTTTTGGTGATTGCAAACTGTTTTATGACCTTGGCGTGGTATGGTCATCTCAAGTTTTTACCACATGATGCGCCGCTGTGGCAGGCAATTTTATTCAGTTGGGTGATCGCCCTATTTGAATACAGTTTGATGATTCCAGCCACCCGTTTGCTGGCGCAGCATGGCTGGGCGGTAGGTCAAATGAAAATTACCCAAGAAGTTGTGACTTTATTGGTGTTTGTACCATTTATGATTTTTCTGTTTAAGCAACCATTTAAACTGGATTATTTATGGGCAGCCTTATGTTTATGTGGTTGCGTGTATTTTGTATTTCGTACACCTTAAAGATGAGTTTTGGTTCGCTTGAATAGCTTAAGATTCCCCTATTTTGTTTGACTGTTTTTAATTCTCTAAAATAACCCGATAAAAATAATCAAAAAAGTCGCTTGAGTAGCCCTGTTCAATTTTAACAAGTCGAAAAATCAGTCTATAATGTGGTGTTCTTATTCAAGCTTGGCTTTCTCGCCTGAATTTCTCTTTCCTTAGTTTCGTTTCTGGAATATTTGTAATGAACGCGGCCGCTGCACAAGACGCTCCTCTCGTTGGAATTATCATGGGTTCTCAATCGGATTGGGCAACTCTCGAACACACTGCCAATATGCTAAAGCAGCTTGGTGTCCCATTTGAAGCGGAAGTCGTTTCTGCACACCGTACCCCAGATCGCTTATTTGAATATGCTCAACAAGCGCGTGATCGAGGCATTCAGGTGATTATTGCAGGCGCAGGTGGTGCTGCACACTTACCAGGGATGTGTGCAGCCAAAACTGATTTACCTGTTTTGGGTGTGCCAGTGAAATCTTCAATTTTAAATGGTGTCGATTCATTACTTTCGATTGTACAAATGCCTGCAGGTATTGCAGTAGGTACATTGGCCATTGGTCCTGCGGGAGCAACCAATGCGGCAATTATGGCGGCCCAAATTTTAGGTTTAACCCGTCCAGAGATTGCACAAAATGTTGCCAATTTCCGTGCCGCACAAACTGAAAAAGTTTCCAGCAACAATATTCCAGGTCAGGTTTAAGCGGGACAATTACTATGAATAAGACCATCGGTATTTTTGGTGGCGGACAATTGGGTCGCATGATGGCGCAGGCGGCCTTACCTTTAAATATTCAATGTACTTTTTTTGAAGCTACTCCAGATTGTCCTGCGGCAGCCTTAGGTCAGGTTTTTGCTAGCAAAAGCGAAAATAGCCTACAAGACTTTATACACAGTGCCGATGTATTCAGCCTTGAGTTTGAAAATACACCTTTGGCAAATGTTGATGTATTGATTAAGCAGAAAGACTTGCATCCACCACGTCAGGCTTTGGCAATTGCTCAAAACCGCTTGCTGGAAAAAGGCTTATTTGATGAATTGGCGATTCCTGTTGCGCCGTATAGAGCGGTCAACTCGCTAGAAAGTTTACAGGCTGCTGTCGCTGAACTTGGTCTGCCAATTGTATTAAAAACCGCAACGGGCGGCTATGATGGCAAAGGTCAGTTTGTATTGCGCAGTGCCGATCAGATTGAACAAGCGTGGGTGGAACTTGGCCCTGCAGGCAGTTTGATTGCAGAAAGTTTTGTAACTTTTTCACGTGAAGTATCTATTATTGCGGTACGTGGTCAAAATGGTGAAGTTAAAACTTGGCCCTTGGCAGAAAACCATCATCACAACGGTATTTTATCGCACTCGATTGTGCCTGCACCAAACAGCGCAGACTTACAGCCTGTGGCGCAAGACTACATCACTCGCCTACTCAATCACTTGAATTATGTTGGTGTGTTGACGCTAGAACTGTTTGTGACCGAACAAGGTTTGTATGCCAATGAAATGGCACCTCGCGTGCATAACTCAGGTCATTGGTCTATTGAAGGTGCCGTGTGTTCGCAATTTGAAAATCATATTCGTGCCGTAGCAGGTTTACCTTTGGGTTCAACTGAAGTGGTACGTCCAACGGTGATGGTCAATATTATTGGTCAACATCCAAAAACTGAAGATGTGTTGGCATTGAATGGCGCACATTTGCATTTGTACAATAAAACTGAGCGTGAAGGTCGTAAAATTGGGCATATTACTTTAATGCCGAATGATGCTGCTGAATTGACAGATTTATGCCGCCAATTGGCAAAAATTTTGCCAAATCCTTTGGCACTCAGTGAAGATATGCGCATCTAAGCCTATACATAATCGAAAAATCATAAAAAAGCGTTCAATATTGAGCGCTTTTTTATCTCTTAGATTCTCAAATGAAGTGCAACAAATTTTAAATCTTACTATATCAATACTTTCTACCGTTTATCAGTAGCCAATTGACCCTGTAATTCTGGCTTGATTAAGATAGATTTGTTCTAAGCAACAAAAATAACTGTATCCAACAGTGGTTCTCAATAAAAATACAAACAAGTTTGTTAGGCCAAGACAGTAGTAATGAATTCAAAACTTTAAATTCAAATGGCGGTTTTTAAATTTAAAGCTATGGTGTAACTTTGAATTTAAATATGGCAAATGAATTTAAAAATGGGTAAATAGTTTTGAATTTAAATAAAAATATTGGTTGTTGTAGTCTTTAAATTTAAAAAACTGCTTTTAAATTCAAATCAATTACTTCGGGAAATGCAATATATATCTAGTTTTGTGGATAACTTTTCTCACCTTAATTTGAATTCAAACTTTAAATTTATAAACCTATCGTTTGACTGCAATTTGAATTTAAAAATAAAAAAATATGTCACTTGTGGATAAGTGTTTTGAATTTAAAAAAGCAGAAATGAATTTAAAACTGAAAAATGAATTTAAAGTTACAGATTTTCATCTGATCTCTATGGCTGAAGCTGTTATGGTAAAGCCAAGATTTAAATTCAAAACACATCAAAGGGTATTATGCATCGTTTCGCTGTGATTTTTGCGACTGCTGCAATGGCAGCTACTCAGGTTCAGGCAGAACTGATTATCAATGGAAAATCTGTCACCGTGACACCAACGGTCAGTACATCTGCAAATTTTCAACCACAAAATCATTTTCAAACTTGTTTGGCCAATTTACGCAGTCAAGCCATTGCCAAAGGCGTGAGTGGTAGCAGTTATGATCGCTATACTCAAAATCTTAGTCCAGATTATTCCGTCATTGAGCGTTTAAATTACCAACCTGAATTTTCCACGCCAATTTGGGACTATCTTTCAGGCTTGGTGGATGATGAGCGCGTGCAAGCAGGGCAGCAGAAATTGGCACAGCACCGTGATGTGCTCAATCGTGTTGCAGCAGCCTATGGCGTACCTGCAGAAACCGTAGTGGCGGTTTGGGGTGTAGAAAGTAACTTTGGTGCGATTTCAGGATCATATCCATTATTGCAAGCATTAGGTACCTTGAGCTGTGAAGGACGCCGTCAAAGCTATTTCCGTGGTGAGTTTTTTACCACCATGCGTTTATTACAACGTGGTGATGTCACTGAGTCACAATTAAAAGGCTCATGGGCAGGAGCGTTTGGGCATACTCAGTTTATGCCATCGACCTATGATGAGTTAGCGGTCGACTTTGATGGTGATGGTCGTCGTGACTTAGTATCTAGTATTCCTGATGCTTTGGCTTCCACCGCTAACTTTTTAAAACGTCGTGGCTGGCAAACAGGGCAGCCGTGGGGCTTTGAAGTCAAAGTGCCTACAGGCATGTCTTTTAGTGGTGAAGGACGACGCAATAAAAAATCTCTCAGCAGTTGGGTTAATCGTGGATTGACTCGTGCAGATGGTTCGGCATTAATTCAGGGCAATTTATCGGGCAGTAGTCAGGCAGGCTTGATGGCACCTGCAGGTGCGAATGGCCCTGTATTCTTAGTGTTTAGAAACTTCGATGCCATTTATAGCTATAACGCCGCAGAAAGTTATGCCTTGGCGATTGCACATTTATCAGATCGTTTAATGGGGCAGCCTGCATTTCACACCGCTTGGCCAACCGATGACGCAGGTACATCTCGTGCAGAACGTCGTGAAATTCAACGCTTTTTGTTAAGTCGTGGTTATGACATTGGTGAAGTGGATGGCTTAATTGGCGACAAAACCCGTCAAGCGATTCGTCAGGAACAGATTCGACTCGGCTTAGCTGCAACAGGTCGGGCAGGGCAGCAAATTTTAACAGCATTCCGTAATGAAGCGGCCAAACAAATGATGCAATAAGTTGTCGCGATTGCATAAAAAGGTCTGCAAATGTGCAGACCTTTTAAATTTTTGTCTTAAAACAGGTGTTTAGGGTTCAATTTTCACTGCTTCAAGTAAATCAAAAATCACAGTCGTCACATCTTGGCTTAATTCTTTGTTATTAAAAATTTCATAAGCTGAAATAGTGATGTCGGTGTCGCTGGGTAGCAAACGCTGTTCTTCTTCAATCAGGTGTTCAATTGGCAGTAGAGTCTGTCTAACCTCAAGATGCAAAATATTTTTGTATTCAATATTTTCATCTTCAAGTTCAATTACTTGCTCATTAAAATACGGCAATAAAATCGAGTGGAGACAAGGTTGAAGCTCAACAATATCAAAAATTTCAATATCACGGCTTTGTTCAATCGTGCTGATGTGGTCATTTACTTCAATCAGGATATGGTAGTAACTCACATGAATCTCCACAGATCGTTCGGGGTTATACAAGAGCTTCACAATAACATGAAATGAGTAAATTTGCTGCCTTTGCACGTGTAATGGCTATGCAACGCTCGTACGAGCTAAGAGGAATTCTGGCTTTGAGTCAATCTAGTTTGCTCAATGCCGTGCATGGAGTAAATCGAGATCGGCAGGGCGCAGTTGGAAGTTCTGCAACTGCTGCTCTTTTAACATCGGATACATTAAGGCATAAGGGTCGTTATGGTGTGCTAAACCCAAAGCATGACCAAATTCATGTGCCAAAGTTAAGCGTAAATCATCTTTAGATTGAAACTCATAAATCCGAATAGCCTGACCATCAAAGCTACCTTTATCAAATAAACGTGGCTGAAAACGTGCATTAAATTGCTGGATGGATACATCAATGTCTTGATTGAGTTGATTGAGCGCATCGACTTGTTGGTTGAGCTGGTGAATGTGTTGATTAAATTGCGCTATTTCGTGTTCTAAACTCCTCAGGTGTTGCTGGATTTCTTGTTTTTTGGCTGCAAAAATTTCCCGTTGCGAGGGATGCAGCCCACCACTTTGGTTAATCTGCTGTACTTGTTGATTGTATTGTTCAAGTTGTTGTTCAAATAACAATTTTTTTGCATCTAGTTGTTGATTTTTATCTTCAATTTCTTGTTTGAGTACTTGAATGTTTTGGTTTTGATTGTTCCAGTGTTGTTGGCGTTGTTGAATGGCTGTAAGTTGTTGCTGACGTTGATTCGATTCATCTTGACGTTGATCATAAATCAAGTGAATGGTGAGCTTGGCATTTGGATCATATACAAAATAATCCTGTCCCGTTCCTTGTGTCCAGATCTGGGTGGCTTCCTGACTCAGTTGTAGTACATCGGCATGGCTTAAGCCAAAACGAGGATCGACTTCTCCAATACGATAACGTAAGCGATTATCTAAAGGGTGTTGCAAACGATCCAGTGCAGTATTGTGCCGTGTATGCGGATGCTGAATATTTTGATAAATTATCAAGATAGAAAATAGTATGATTGCACCCAACAGAAACAAACGCATTGCTAGTGACATCCTCTTTTGGATTAACTGTAGCTGAAAATAGGGCAGTAACTCAATCGATTTGCGGTTGGCGCATCATTTTGTCTGCTGTATTTGGTTGAGTTTGTAATTGTCTGTTTTCTTTAATTTAAATCTTAAAGTCAGTGTAACGAGTATTGAAAAGAAAAACCGCGCTGCAATTGCTTGCAGCGCGGTTTCTGATGTGCGTTAAAGCGACAAATTATTTTTTGTCATCTTTGACTTCGGTGAATTCAGCATCTACAACGCCATCATCGGCTTTTTGCTGACCTGCGTCACCGCCAAAGGCATTCGGATCAAAACCTTGTGCACCGCCTTGACCTTGCGCAGCTTCATACGCACGTTGCGTGATTGGCATGATGATGTTTTGCAATGCTTCAGTTTTCGCTTTGATTGCATCTACATCATTTTCTTTAGTCGTCGCTTCAAGCTCAGTGACTGCGGTTTCAATCGCAGTTTTCTCATCAGCAGTCACTTGTTCACCAAGATCTTTGACTGCTTTTTGAGCAGAAGAAACTAAAGCATCCGCTTCGTTACGTGCTTTTGCAAGTTCTTCAAACTTACGGTCTTCTTCAGCATTCGCTTCAGCATCTTTAATCATCGCTTCAATTTCAGCATCACTCAAACCAGAGTTTGCTTTAATTTGAATTGATTGTTCTTTGCCTGTGCTCTTGTCTTTTGCAGATACTTTCAAGATACCGTCAGCGTTAATGTCGAACGAAACTTCAATTTGTGGCACACCGCGTGGCGCAGGTGGAATGTCACCTAATTGGAAGTTGCCCAACAATTTGTTTTGTTGAGCCATTTTACGCTCACCTTGGTACACCGAAATGTCTACCGCAGGCTGGTTGTCTGCCGCAGTTGAGAACACTTGAGATTTCTTCGCAGGAATCGTGGTGTTTTTCTCAATGATTGGCGTCAACACACCGCCCATGGTTTCAATACCAAGCGTTAATGGCGTTACGTCTAAAAGCAATACGTCAGTTTTGTCACCAGACAATACCGCACCCTGAATTGCTGCACCAATTGCTACAGCTTCGTCTGGGTTTACGTCTTTACGTGGCTCTTTACCAAAGAATTCTTGTACTTTTTGTTGTACAAGTGGCATACGTGATTGACCACCTACCAAAATTACGTCAGAGATGTCAGAAGTCGAAAGTCCCGCATCTTGTAGGGCAACTTTACATGGCTCAATGGTACGAGCGACTAAATCAGCAACCAAACCTTCAAGCTTCGCGCGAGTCACGTTCATTACCAAGTGTTTCGGACCTGTTGCGTCTGCAGTGATATATGGCAAGTTGATTTCGGTCGAATTTGAAGATGAAAGCTCAATTTTTGCTTTCTCAGCCGCTTCTTTCAGACGTTGTAATGCCAATGGATCTTGTTTCAAGTTGAAGTTTTGCTCTTTTTTGAACTCTTCAACTAAGTATTCGATCAAGGCATTGTCAAAGTCTTCACCACCAAGGAAGGTGTCACCATTGGTTGATAACACTTCAATTTGTTGGTCGCCATCAAGGTCTGCGATTTCAATGATGGATACGTCAAAAGTACCACCACCTAAGTCGTAAACTGCAACTTTACGGTCGCCTTCTTTTTTGTCCATACCGAACGCAAGTGCCGCAGCAGTTGGTTCGTTAATGATACGTTTAACGTCTAAGCCAGCGATTTTACCCGCATCTTTGGTTGCTTGACGCTGTGCATCGTTAAAGTAAGCAGGAACAGTAATAACTGCTTCTGTTACTGTTTCACCTAAATAATCTTCTGCAGTTTTTTTCATCTTTTTCAAGATTTCAGCAGAGATTTGTTGAGGAGCTAATTTTTTATCGTTTACTTCAACCCAAGCATCACCATTGTCAGCTTTGATGATTTTGTAAGGCACAAGACCGATATCTTTTTGTACCGCTTGGTCTTCATAACGACGACCGATTAAACGCTTAATCGCGAATAATGTATTTTTCGGGTTAGTTACAGCCTGACGCTTTGCAGATTGACCTACAAGAATTTCACCATCTTTATAAGCAATAATAGATGGCGTTGTACGTGCACCTTCTGCGTTTTCAATTACTTTAACTTTGTCGCCTTCAAGTACCGCTACACATGAGTTAGTTGTACCTAAGTCAATTCCAATAATTTTAGCCATTTGGATGTTTCCTCAAAAATTCTTTTGTAATGTTTTCACTTGTTATTCGATATGAGAGCCAATCAAAATTTTTCAAGTTGTTTAGATGAAATTTTTTTTCAACTCTCAATTTTATATGGCTTAAGCGCCAACCATCACCATTGCAGGGCGGAGTAAGCGACCATGTATGGTGTAGCCTTTTTGTAATACGTTGCCAATTTCGTTGGCTTTTGCATTTGGATCAATCCCTACGGCTTGATGCAGGTCTGCATTGAAACCATTGGCTGTATCAATCACCACTACACCAAACTTTTCTAAAGTGGTCAGTAGTGATTTCAATGTGAGTTCCACACCTTCAGACAAGGCCGTTTTTTCATCACCATTGGCGGCAATGGCACGTTCAAGGTTGTCTACTGAATCTAACAATTCTTTCGCAAACTTTTCTAAAGCAAACTTTTTAGCGGTATCTGCTTCGCGTTCTAAACGCTCTTTGGTTTTTTCAGCTTCGTAAACTGCATTGGCAGTACGTGCTTTTTCCAATTTTAGATTTTCTTCAAGTTTGCTCAGTTGTTCTTGTAAAGACTCAACGGAAACTTCTGCTTGCTCAGTATCTTGCGCTGTTTGTTGTTCCGTTTGCGCTTGCTCAAGGTCTTGAGTTTGTTCGTTCTGCTCAGTTGCCATTGATTTACTCCGTTTAAATGGGTTTTTAAACATGTACAGTCCTTTGGCGTCAGTGCTAATGCAAACTGCGTTATTGCTGAACTGCCATGGTTCGAGAAGTTCGTAATTAGTTAAGAAATCGGGGCAGGGTAGATAAAATTCAAGCGTCTTTGCAGATTAATTTTAATTTGCTTTTTACTTTAACTAAAAATAACAATTTTGCTGCACTTTAATGTTGCAAGTGAAGGCTAGTTTAAAGCAAAAAGATGCGGCATTTTGGTGCTAAAAAATGAATTTAAAGCCTAAAAAGCATTTGATTTATATGGGAATTGACCTGTAGCTCAGGATTTTTATTTTAGCTTTCATTGAATAGCCGTGCTAAGGACGTGTTAAGTAAGAGCTAAACAAATTATTTTAGAGTTATTTTTTTACAATAATTTATACGCTGCTTATTCTTTGTGCATAGATGCTATATTGCTGTAGTTTCTAGTGTATTGTTAAAAGTGTTTTCTGGCTTATCCAAGCTCTAGATAAGCCTTTTTTTACTTCATTTGTTTAGCATAGCTGCAAGACTTAATCACGATCCCGTCTTTGTTCACGGTCTTTACGATTTTCCTGCCAGCGTTTACGTGCTTCCTCATGTTTTTTACGTTGAGCTTCAACTCGCTGTTTACGTTTTTGTTCAAGCTGCTTGCGCTGTTGTTCCGAAAGTCGTTTACGTTGCTCAGCTAAACGCTGGCGTTCTTGCTCGTGTTTTTGCCGTTGCAATTGCTTTTGTCGGTTTTGTTCCCATTCACGACGCTCAATTTCGCGCTTGCGACGTTCTAATTCTACCCGTTGTTGGCGCTGTTGATATTCCCAACGCTGACGATCATAGTCATAACGTCGATCATCATAATCATGGCGACGTTCATAACGAGGATCATAGCGACCATCGTAGTAACCATCTTCAGGAAATGCGACACAGCCTACGGCTAAAAAAGCAGTAGCGCATGAGAGTAATATCAGTTTTTTAGCCATGTTCCACCTCCTGAGCCAATCTATAAATTTGCAAGAAACATGCATAATGGTCAGCTAAACTGTCAATGACAGCGTCATAAAAGCAGGGTAGCGTATAGGTAATTTGAATGTGTATAACGATTGAAGCACTTGTATAACAAAATGGTCACTTTACTGTTGATCATGAAGAAATTATGAAGCATTAGGTAAATCATGCAGATATATAAAAAGGAATAGGCATGCAAATTTTGAATTCTTCTCTCAAAAATAAATTGCACAAAAGACAAGGTGCTGCTGCACGTGCATTAAATAAGTTACCAAGTCGAGTGCATCATACTTTGGCTCACGCCTTGGGTTATCCATATCATTATCCAGACCTTGATCCATTTATTAAATGCATGATGGCAGCACAATTAAAGCAAGGGAAAATAGGTTTTATTGGTGCTGACCCTGTGCAGTCCAGACAAGCATTTGATCGACAAATGCAATCAATTCTGAGTACTCCAACTGCGGTCAAAAGGGTTGAAGAAATCCGTTTAAACTTGGCCAGTGGCAATATCGCAGCGCGTTATTATCATCCTGCACCCCATAAAAAATTGCCTTTAATCGTGTTTTATCATGGTGGTGGATTTGTGGTGGGTGGTTTAGACAGCCATGATGAATTCTGCCGTTTGATGGCAGTGCACGCCAATGCGCAAGTATTGAGTGTAGCGTATCCTCTCGCGCCTGAAGCCAGCCCACAGCAGATTATTCAAGTCTGTGAAGATGCTTTGGCATGGGCGTATCAACATCGTCGCGAAATGAAAATTTTAAAAAATCGTATAGCGGTGGCAGGCGATAGCGCAGGCGGCAATATTGCCGCGGTGGTTGCTCAGCGTAGTGCTCATTCAGCTTATGCACCTGACGCACAATTTTTAATTTATCCAGCCTTAGATTTTAAGAGCCGACATCCTTCATTTTTTGCTTATAAAGATGGTTTAGTATTGACGGGACAAGATATTGATTTTGTCACCCAACACTATGTCGCACAGCATCAGGTCGCTTTGGATGATCCAATCATTTCACCAACTTATGGCAAATTGAAAAAACTGCCACCTACCTTTGTGGTCACAGCAGGGCATGATGTGTTGCATGATGAAGCTGAAATTTATGCACATAAATTACGTCAGAATGCTGTCACGGTAAAATATGTAGAATATTTAGATCAAACTCATGGTTTTATTAGCATGACCTTTGTGTCGCGACGCGCTAAAAAAATCAGCATTGAAATGTGCAAAAACTTTAGAAAATTCTGGGATCGACCACGTAGCTAAATCTTGGATTGTCTGTTTTAAGCTGTTTCACGTGGAACAATGAAACTAGAGCAGCGATTTTTGCTTCGGTAAAAGTCAGCTCCAATTCAGGTATGTAAAAAACCGTTGATGAAGCGTGCCTGATTAAATCAGGAAAGAAACCTGGATTCTATTGCTAGGACGCGTGTTTGAACGGGATTAATATGCCGCGAAAAGAAGAATTAAATTGATAGGATTTCCTTTGCCATATTTGCTAAATTGTTATTAAAAGTGCAGTAGGGATGTAACGAGTATTCATCTGAAAGCTACGTTGCGGAAAGCATTTTTAAGTTGAATGGCGAATTGCAAGGTTGAGTGTTGTATTTTGCAACTCATCTGCCGATCTTGATATCCCAATCAAAGCTTGCAGTTCTTTCGGAATGCCCCAAAGCTGCAGTCTGTGTTACAAAGAAGACTCAGATGGAACGAATATTTTTAGCAATGGTAGATAAACGACGCTACGTAAATAAAGGATGATCTAAAATCAGCAGCTCATCATCAGTACCAATAGGGTTAGCGTGTAACGTCCCTACATGACTTGAATAGGACGACCTAAAAAAAGAAGGTGCTAAGCCAAAAATAATGCCTGTTGTAAAAATTCTGGATTGAGCCAACAATCTAAAATATAGGCTTCACCTTGCAGTTGCCAAGGTGTGGGACACAGTCGGATCTGATCTGAATTATTTTTATACATAAGTTTTCCAGCATGATAAAAAATAACCACTGATTTATTCACATAATCTAATTAATATAGAGCAATGCAAATACAACACTGATGGATTGGTCAGCAAATGTTAAAACAAAGTATGTTCACCATGTCGGCAATGCTTATCAGCTTCAATACCATGGCAGCCAACACCGTGGTAGAAATGACAACCAGTATGGGCAACATTGAAATCGAGTTGTTTAATGACAAAGCCCCAATTTCTGCAAAGAAATTTGAAAACTATGCTAAGTCAAACTTCTATAATGGTACGATTTTCCATCGTGTCATTCCGGGCTTTATGGTGCAAGGCGGTGGTATAGATGCCAATATGCAAGAAAAGCCAACCAAAGCGACCATTCGTAATGAATCAAGTAATGGTTTGAAAAATACCCGTGGTACCTTAGCGATGGCACGTATGAATCATCCTGATTCTGCTAGCAGCCAATTTTTTATTAATGTGGTAGATAACAATTTCTTAAATCGAAGTCCACGTAACGCAGGCTATGCGGTATTTGGACAAGTCATCAAAGGGATGGATGTTGTCGATAAGATTGTGAAAGTACCCACTGGAAACTATGGTATGCACCAGAATGTACCGAAACAAGCGGTAAAAATACTCAGTGTGAAAGTGAAAGAGGCTGCTCCAACAAAATAAGCGAATTTAGATTACAAAAATATGAAAAACATATTTTTAATTTAAAATTATAGGGTTACTATGAGTTTTGTGTGTTTTTGAACCAAAATGGTGCGTAAAAATCCAACACTCGTGAAAACAAGTAGTTAAAAGCACTTGCACGTGTAGGAAATTGCCCTATAATGCACCCATCCCGACGCGAAACAGCCTACGAACTTAGCTCACAGGGTTAAGTTGCAGAGAAAGTTTTGCGTTATATTTTCACTGACGAAGTGAAAATAAGATCATTAAGAGATTATGAAGAACAACTTGTGTGGATTTTTACTGGTTGATTGATCGAAATTATTTTCATTGATTGATTGGTTTAAATTACTCGAAGTTTATTTGAGCGAAATTTAAGTCAGAAAATTGATGAGCCAGATTTGGTCACTTCGAATAAAGTGACAAAATGATTTTAACTGAAGAGTTTGATCATGGCTCAGATTGAACGCTGGCGGCAGGCTTAACACATGCAAGTCGAGCGGGCGAGGTTGCTTCGGTAACTGAGCTAGCGGCGGACGGGTGAGTAAAGCTTAGGAATCTGCCTATTAGTGGGGGACAACATTTCGAAAGGGATGCTAATACCGCATACGTCCTACGGGAGAAAGCAGGGGACCTTCGGGCCTTGCGCTAATAGATGAGCCTAAGTCGGATTAGCTAGTTGGTGGGGTAAAGGCCTACCAAGGCGACGATCTGTAGCGGGTCTGAGAGGATGATCCGCCACACTGGGACTGAGACACGGCCCAGACTCCTACGGGAGGCAGCAGTGGGGAATATTGGACAATGGGGGGAACCCTGATCCAGCCATGCCGCGTGTGTGAAGAAGGCCTTTTGGTTGTAAAGCACTTTAAGTGGGGAGGAGGCTTACCTGGTTAATACCTGGGCTAAGTGGACGTTACCCACAGAATAAGCACCGGCTAACTCTGTGCCAGCAGCCGCGGTAATACAGAGGGTGCGAGCG
>NZ_NOZT01000024.1:0-3837 GCF_002412355.1 Acinetobacter sp. YT-02 | reverse complement strand
AACCCTGATCCAGCCATGCCGCGTGTGTGAAGAAGGCCTTTTGGTTGTAAAGCACTTTAAGCGAGGAGGAGGCTCTCTTGGTTAATACCTGAGAAGAGTGGACGTTACTCGCAGAATAAGCACCGGCTAACTCTGTGCCAGCAGCCGCGGTAATACAGAGGGTGCGAGCGTTAATCGGATTTACTGGGCGTAAAGCGCGCGTAGGTGGTTAATTAAGTCAAATGTGAAATCCCCGAGCTTAACTTGGGAATTGCATTCGATACTGGTTAGCTAGAGTATGGGAGAGGATGGTAGAATTCCAGGTGTAGCGGTGAAATGCGTAGAGATCTGGAGGAATACCGATGGCGAAGGCAGCCATCTGGCCTAATACTGACACTGAGGTGCGAAAGCATGGGGAGCAAACAGGATTAGATACCCTGGTAGTCCATGCCGTAAACGATGTCTACTAGCCGTTGGGGGATTTGATCCTTTAGTGGCGCAGCTAACGCGATAAGTAGACCGCCTGGGGAGTACGGTCGCAAGACTAAAACTCAAATGAATTGACGGGGGCCCGCACAAGCGGTGGAGCATGTGGTTTAATTCGATGCAACGCGAAGAACCTTACCTGGCCTTGACATAGTAGAGACTTTCCAGAGATGGATTGGTGCCTTCGGGAATCTACATACAGGTGCTGCATGGCTGTCGTCAGCTCGTGTCGTGAGATGTTGGGTTAAGTCCCGCAACGAGCGCAACCCTTTTCCTTACTTGCCAGCATTTCGGATGGGAACTTTAAGGATACTGCCAGTGACAAACTGGAGGAAGGCGGGGACGACGTCAAGTCATCATGGCCCTTACGGCCAGGGCTACACACGTGCTACAATGGTCGGTACAAAGGGTTGCTACCTCGCGAGAGGATGCTAATCTCAAAAAGCCGATCGTAGTCCGGATCGCAGTCTGCAACTCGACTGCGTGAAGTCGGAATCGCTAGTAATCGCGGATCAGAATGCCGCGGTGAATACGTTCCCGGGCCTTGTACACACCGCCCGTCACACCATGGGAGTTTGTTGCACCAGAAGTAGGTAGTCTAACCGCAAGGAGGACGCTTACCACGGTGTGGCCGATGACTGGGGTGAAGTCGTAACAAGGTAGCCGTAGGGGAACCTGCGGCTGGATCACCTCCTTAACGAAAGATTGACGATTGGTAAGAATCCACAACAAGTTGTTCTTCATGACGATGTGTCTTAAAAGATAATTCGAGGTTTTCGAATTGGATTGAGTAGCAGATACTACGCACTGCGTTTGTCTTGCGAAAAATACAAAGCGATGCTTTGATTTTTCTCAGGGTCTGTAGCTCAGTTGGTTAGAGCACACGCTTGATAAGCGTGGGGTCACAAGTTCAAGTCTTGTCAGACCCACCACTACTGACGAAGCAATTATGCAGAAGAAGATACATCGAATCACAGATGATAAGCTGGGGACTTAGCTTAGTTGGTAGAGCGCCTGCTTTGCACGCAGGAGGTCAGGAGTTCGACTCTCCTAGTCTCCACCAAATTTTAAGATCAGAAAAGCACTGCTTTTCCTTAAAATTTAAGCAAACAGCTATGCTGTGCGCAGGCACACATATACTGGAGCTTTAAGCTAAAGATTGCAGAACTTAATAAAAGATCGAAAGAATCGAGAGATTAAATTTGATGGTTTATTAAGTTCTGTGATTTATCACAGTTGACTGCAGTCCGACGAGGATGCAGTGAATCATTAACAGATTGGCAAAAATTGAGTCTGAAATAAATTGTTCAACTCATTTTATTCAAGATTGACAGTAATGCTTAGGTGTTACGGTTTAATTACGAATTGAAATGAGCACTAGCAAATTAACTGAATCAAGCGTTTTGGTATATGAATTTAGATTGAAGCTGTACGGTGCTTAAGAGCACGGGACTTCGAACTGTAGATTAAATAGATCATTAATTATTTATTTAATTGTCTTAATCCTACTTGTAGGGATTAACGACTGTTTGGGGTTGTATAGTCAAGTAATTAAGTGCATGTGGTGGATGCCTTGGCAGTCAGAGGCGAAGAAAGACGTGATAGCCTGCGAAAAGCTCCGGGGAGGCGGCAAATATCCTTTGATCCGGAGATGTCTGAATGGGGAAACCCACCTACCTTAAGGTAGGTATCGTATGATGAATACATAGTCATACGAAGCGAACGAGGGGAAGTGAAACATCTCAGTACCCGTAGGAAAAGAAATCAATTGAGATTCCCTCAGTAGCGGCGAGCGAAAGGGGAAAAGCCCATTAAGTTATGTGTGTTTTAGTGGAATGCTCTGGGAAGTGCAACCATAGTGGGTGATAGTCCTGTACACGAAAGGGCACACATAATGATGACGAGTAGGGCGAGGCACGTGAAACCTTGTCTGAATATGGGGGGACCATCCTCCAAGGCTAAATACTCCTGACTGACCGATAGTGAACCAGTACCGTGAGGGAAAGGCGAAAAGAACCCCTGTGAGGGGAGTGAAATAGATCCTGAAACCGCATGCATACAAGCAGTGGGAGCCAACTTGTTTGGTGACTGCGTACCTTTTGTATAATGGGTCAGCGACTTATATTCAGTAGCAAGGTTAACCGAATAGGGGAGCCGTAGAGAAATCGAGTCTTAATAGGGCGTATAGTTGCTGGGTATAGACCCGAAACCGGGTGATCTATCCATGAGCAGGTTGAAGGTTGGGTAACACTAACTGGAGGACCGAACCCACTGTCGTTGAAAAGCCAGGGGATGACTTGTGGATAGGGGTGAAAGGCTAATCAAACTCGGTGATAGCTGGTTCTCCCCGAAAGCTATTTAGGTAGCGCCTCGGACGAATACCATTGGGGGTAGAGCACTGTTTCGGCTAGGGGGTCATCCCGACTTACCAAACCGATGCAAACTCCGAATACCAATGAGTACTATCCGGGAGACAGACTGCGGGTGCTAACGTCCGTAGTCAAGAGGAAAACAATCCAGACCGCCAGCTAAGGCCCCAAAATCATAGTTAAGTGGGAAACGATGTGGGAAGGCATAGACAGCTAGGAGGTTGGCTTAGAAGCAGCCACCCTTTAAAGAAAGCGTAATAGCTCACTAGTCGAGTCGGCCTGCGCGGAAGATGTAACGGGGCTAAAACTATGTGCCGAAGCTGCGGATGCATAATTTATTATGCGTGGTAGGGGAGCGTTCTGTAAGCCGAAGAAGGTGGATTGAGAAGTCTGCTGGAGGTATCAGAAGTGCGAATGCTGACGTGAGTAACGACAAAACGGGTGAAAAACCCGTTCGCTGAAAGACCAAGGGTTCCAGTCCAACGTTAATCGGGGCTGGGTGAGTCGACCCCTAAGGCGAGGCCGAGAGGCGTAGTCGATGGGAAATTGGTTAATATTCCAATACTTCAGTGTAATGCGATGAGAGGACGGAGAAGGTTAAGTCAGCCTGGCGTTGGTAGTCCAGGTGAAAGGAAGTAGGCATGCATCTTAGGCAAATCCGGGGTGCTCTATGCTGAGATCTGATATCAAGCTGTACTTGTACAGTGAAGTGGCTGATACCCTGCTTCCAGGAAAAGTCTCTAAGCTTCAGTTACACTGGAATCGTACCCGAAACCGACACAGGTGGTCAGGTCGAGTAGACCAAAGCGCTTGAGAGAACTCTGCTGAAGGAACTAGGCAAAATGGTACCGTAACTTCGGGAGAAGGTACGCTGTTGATGGTGATAGGACTCGCTCCTTGAGCTGTCGACAGCCTCAGAAACCAGGCCGCTGCAACTGTTTATTAAAAACATAGCACTCTGCAAACACGAAAGTGGACGTATAGGGTGTGATGCCTGCCCGGT
>NZ_NOZT01000023.1:0-569 GCF_002412355.1 Acinetobacter sp. YT-02 | reverse complement strand
CTTCGGGAGAAGGTACGCTGTTGATGGTGATAGGACTTGCTCCTTGAGCTGTCGACAGCCTCAGAAACCAGGCCCCTGCAACTGTTTATTAAAAACATAGCACTCTGCAAACACGAAAGTGGACGTATAGGGTGTGATGCCTGCCCGGTGCTGGAAGGTTAATTGATGGGGTTAGCGTAAGCGAAGCTCTTGATCGAAGCCCCAGTAAACGGCGGCCGTAACTATAACGGTCCTAAGGTAGCGAAATTCCTTGTCGGGTAAGTTCCGACCTGCACGAATGGCATAATGATGGCGGCGCTGTCTCCAGCAGAGGCTCAGTGAAATCGAATTCGCCGTGAAGATGCGGTGTACCCGCGGCTAGACGGAAAGACCCCGTGAACCTTTACTGCAGCTTGACATTGAACTTTGACCTTACTTGTGTAGGATAGGTGGGAGGCTTTGAAACTTGGACGCTAGTCCGAGTGGAGCCGTCCTTGAAATACCACCCTGGTAATGTTGAGGTTCTAACTCTGTCCCGTTATCCGGGACGAGGACCATGTCTGGTGGGTAGTTTGACTGGGGCGGTCTCC
>NZ_NOZT01000022.1:0-50015 GCF_002412355.1 Acinetobacter sp. YT-02 | reverse complement strand
CGTATCAACTTTGCCAAAAGAATAAGCCTAAAATTCATGTGATTAAATCTTTGGCTTATCCGTAACTGGGGTTATTCTAAATCCACCGCGATAACTAAAAAAGTGGATTGATGGCCACAAAAAAAGCCCACCGTGTGGACTTTTGATATTGTTCAGTTTTAGTGTTTGGTGACAATTAATTCTGTGCCACCCAAGCGCGGGCTAAAAGTATCGTTACTTTGAATTGAAAACTCACCCTTTTCCGCTTCTTTAGACAAGTACATGCTTAATGATTGGAAATCTGCACGACTGATCCATAAATCCTGAGCACGAATACTCCACTGTTCGCCCGCATTAAGATGGTCGATTTTGCCTGAAATTTTCGTCAAGATATCCATTTGAAACCCATGATTACAAAAGTCATTTAAAGGAGATAAAAGTTGAGAATTCAACTTTTTCTGGATGATTATCATGTGACAAAATTATTTCATTTTGATGACATTGGGTTTAAGACTTTGGGCTAATTGGGGATAAAAAGTAAAATTATTCTTTAGAAAAATTTGAATTTTTTAAGATATAGTCAATTTCTTCTTGGGCTGCAGCATGTAGTCGCGCACGAAAGATCGTTACCGCCTGCTCAATTTGAGTTTCGGCTTCTAGCTCTAAACGCAAACGTACACTTTCAAGTTCAGAAACAATTTGATCATCACTTACCGCAGTTGCGGCTTGATTAAAAGTCACTGCAGGTAATTCAGGATTTTGCTCATAACGTGCAGTATAGTTTGAAATTTCCTGATCCAGACTTTGACGCATCAACTCAAGTGCTTGAGTTTGTTCTGCAAAGCGTTGCGCTTCATCTTGCTGTAGCTGTGCAGCATAAGCGGCTTGTTCTGCACGTTGCTGTTCTAATTTGAGTTCGAGTGCCAATTGGCGACGTTGCCGTGCTTCTTCAATCAAACGTGCTTTCAGGTCAGCATAGGCTTGTTCAATTTTTTCCTGTGATTGTTGCTGAGCGCGCTGATCTTCTGCAATCCAGTTGTGTAATTGCGTTTCAGGTTGCAAGACCTCACAAATTCGATGCAGATCATCCATAAATGTCTGGCGCACAGCCTGAGGCGCGGTTAACCAGCGCTGTTTAAAATCTGAGCCGACGTTTAAAGTCACCGCATCTCTCCTTATTTTGAGCAGTATTTTTAAAAAAACGTTTTAAAATTAAAGCTTAAACGTCTGTGGTTCTATGCCCAAACGTCGATATTGTTTAAATTTTTCACGTCCAAGCACTTTAGCTGCTTCGTGATTTTCAATAATCTCAATAATGTGACTAAATTTTGCATAGGCTTCAAGTGCCTGACTGTTAAAATTAAACATAATCCAGTCCGATTGCTGCGGTAATTCGGCAGAAATACATACGCTGGCCTGTGTTTGGTTAATGCCATGCGGAATAAAACTGCTGGCATCAAAACTCCACAGACGCTCATCCAATATTTGCTGTAACTCTGGATCAGGGCAATGCAGCCAAATGCGTGCCTGCTGCCGCAAAATTTTGCGGCATAAACGGCAAGTGCTTTCCACTTGCCGTTCAGGACTTTTTTCAAACAAATAAAAGCTAACTTTAGCCATTATTGCTTGCACGTTGTGCGAGGAACTGCATCAATAACGGTACAGGACGACCTGTTGCGCCTTTATTGCTGCCTGAATTCCATGCAGTGCCTGCAATGTCTAGATGCGCCCAGCGATAGTCACGGGTAAAGCGTTGCAAGAAGCATGCTGCAGTAACTGAACCTGCTTTAGGCCCACCAATATTGCCAATATCGGCAAATGGTGAATCCAGTTGTTCTTGGTAATCGTCAATCACGGGCATACGCCATACACGGTCAAATGCAGTGTGTCCCGCAGCATCCAATTCCGCCGCAAGTTCATCATCTGGGGTAAACATGCCTGTCAGTACCGAACCGAGTGCAACCACGCAAGCACCTGTTAAAGTAGCAATATCAATCACCAAAGCAGGGTTGAAGCGTTTCACATAGGTAAGGGTGTCGCACAGTACCAAACGACCTTCGGCATCGGTATTTAAAATTTCGATGGTTTGACCGCTCATACTGGTCACAATATCGCCCGGACGTGTTGCTTTGCCAGAAGGCATATTTTCAGCCGCAGCAATGGTGCCGACCACATGGATAGGTAAACGTGCTTCACATAGCGCGCGCATGGTGCCTAAAACTGAAGCAGAACCACACATATCAAATTTCATTTCATCCATCCCTAAGCCGGGTTTGAGTGAAATGCCGCCTGTATCAAAGGTGATGCCTTTACCGACCAATACCACAGGTGCTTCATCACGCTGTGCTTGATATTCGAGGCTAATAATGTGCCCTGGACGATCTGAACCTTGACTGACTGCAAGGAAAGCGCCCATGCCTAATTCTGCCATTTCTGCTTCATCTAAAATGGTGACTTTGAGTAGGTCTGGATATTCTGCCGCAAGTGCTTGAGCTTGTTCTGCCAAATATTCAGGGAAACAAATGTTGCCCGGACGGTTGCCCAAGTCACGTGCCATGTTTTGACCCGATTGCATGGCTTCAATCAATTGAAGTTGATCTGCGCTGAGTGGGCTGTTATTGGCAATGAAATGGATTTGTTCAAGCTGAAATTCATTCTTTTTGCTTTTGTATTCATCAAAAGCATAGGCTGCTTGGGTCAGGCTGAGTGCAAATACATAATGCAGCTCGCTAGGCAGGGCAGACAAGTCAATGCTGATCTGTTTAAATTTTTTTTGTGAAGATTTGATAATGCTTTGTGCAATTTTTGCCAGCTTTGCGGCTGGTAATTCTTCGGTTTTACCCAAACCGATCAGGTTGCTATTGGCGCATTCAACAACGCTAGCCACCAAACTTAAACTTTCATTAAAGCCTGCTTTAAATTGTGTCGCTTGAATAATGCTGTCTAAATCCTTGATTTGATAAGCAGCAGTTGCCTGTGGCACCTGTTCTGCAGCCACTAAAATTGACAAAGATTCACTCGCGCTGTGTTCTTGGAATGAGGGACTTAAGCTAAATTTAATCACTGGATTTTATGCCTATCTAAATGTGCAAACTATGCAACCATTGAAACATTTTTATGCGTCGAGTTTCAATGTATAACAAGGCGATAGGTTTTATATTTTCAACATTCAGGTAAACTAACGCGAATTGGATTCCCTCACATTTTGGAAGAAATAATTTGATTATTCGGCGTTATTTGGTCAAGCAAGTTGTGTCGACATCCTTGGTTGTGATTGCCTTACTGACTTTGATCATGATGGGTGGTCGCTTGATCAAGTATTTTGGCGTGGCGGCACAAGGGCGTTTGGATGCGAGTATTTTATTCAGCATCATTGGCTATCGCTTGCCTGAATTTTTGACGCTGATCTTACCTTTGGGTTTCTTTATTGGCTTGATGTTGGTATTTGGTCGTTTATATGTCGACCATGAAATGGCAGTGCTCAACAGCAGTGGCGTGAGTCGGCATCAATTGGCACGTTTATTGGTGCCAATGACGCTGGTATTTCTAATTGTCCAAGGCTTTTTAATGCTGTGGGCATCACCGTGGGGACTGCGTCAGTTTGAAGCATTGACCACCAGTCAGGCAGTACGCACAGGTTTTGATTTGGTGCGACCCAAAGAATTTATTTCTTCAGGGCCATATACCATTTACGCAGGCGATCTGTCCGAAGATCGTAAAAACCTGAAAGATATTTTCTTTTATCAACGTGCAGAAAAAACAGGTCGTCCTGATGTCATGATTCTGGCAAAAGAAGCGACACGGGTAGAGCTGGAAAATGATCCTGCCAATGTGGTGGATTTGGTCGAAGGGCGTCGTTATGAAATATTTCCGGGCACAGCCAAATATTCACAGGCAGAATTCCAAAGTTATCGTTTACGTTTAGAGAATGACAAAGAAGCTAAATTTGAAAGTGCCGAAGTAGAAGCCTTAACCACCTCGCAACTTTGGAAAAACCGTGCAGACCCTGTGGTCGCAAGTGAACTGGGATGGCGTATTTTTGTGCCTTTTGCGATTGTGGTGGCGTTGTTTTTAGCCGTGGCATTGTCAGAAGTTAGTCCGCGTCAGGGGCGTTATTTAAAACTGTTTCCTGCCTTGTTAATTTTCGCCAGTTTGATTGTGGCGCTCATGGCGGTTAAAACCCGTATCAGCAAACAAGAAATGGGCATGATTGCTTATCCGTTGGTGTTGTTGGCTTATGCGATTGCGGCAGCCTTGTTCTCACGTAAACAAAAACTAGCACCTAAAATTAAGCAGCAAATTCAGCGAGTGAGGTCTTAAGATGTTGGCACGTCGTATAGTTGCAAAACACGTCACCAAGACCACTGCAGTGGCTATGTTTGGTGCAACGGCAATTTTGTCTGGTTTGCAGGTGTTGTTTACCTATTTAGGCGAATTGGGTTCACTCAATGAAAACTATAGTGCATGGCAGGCATTGCTGTATGTATTGTGGGGTGCGCCAAATTATCTCTATGAAATTTTGCCGATTTCTGCCTTGATTGGCGCAGTGTTAGGCTTGGGTACGTTGGCATCCAACAGCGAATTGATTGTGATGCGTTCTGCAGGGATTAGCCTGTGGCGTATTGTGGGATGGGTGATTCGTTCCGCCATGGTATTGGTACTGCTGTCTTTTGTGCTCAGTGAATGGGTGATTCCATACACCAATGAACAAGCCAAAAGTGTTAAAAGTCACCGTAGCGTCGCTGAGCTGGGTGAAGTTCGTGGCTATTGGTCGCGCGAAGGCAATCGTTTTATTTATATTGACTACGCCAATGCCCAAGGGCAGCTCAAAAATGTACAAGTGGTCGATTTTGATGATAATTATCGCTTGCGTGGTACATTGTCTGCAGATCAGGGACAGTTTGTTAAAGACGGTAGTTGGTTGCTCAATCAAACTGAACAGATGGATATTTTGCAGGCGGGCAACGCGACTTTAGCTAAAAACAGCGAACAGGCTTTGGCTTTAGCATTGCAACCGAAATATGTGCACATGGTCACCATCGACCCTGAAGATTTATCCCCAAGTCAATTGGTCAGTTTCATGAGTTATATGCATGAATACAGCCAAGTACCCAAAACCTACCAACTGGCGTTCTGGCAAAAACTTGGTGCACCCTTTGCGCTGATTGCTTTGGTGGTGATTGCTTGCTCCTTTATTTTTGGGCCGTTACGTCAGCAATCTATGGGTTTCCGTTTGGTGATTGCTTTATTTGTCGGCTTAACCTTCTTTTATTTACAGGATTTCTTGGGCTATGCCAGCTTGGTCTATGCACCATCGCCTGCGTGGTTCGTATTTATTCCTATTATTCTGATGTTTGTCATCGGCGGTTACTTACTGCATCGTGCGCGTTAAGTGCGGGCCGATGCTGCTGCTTTTTCCGTATGATTGGGTAAACCTATCTGAATCAGTGGCGGAAACCATCTTCTGAACATAGAGTCTTGACGCAAAATTCGTTAAGATAGCATGATTAATTTGTAGACGAAAAAGAGTATTGATTATGGCGGATGCAACTGCTGGCAAAATCCCTCACGTATTGGTGATTATGGATGGTGTGGGTCATCGCGAAGCGGTCGAAGACAACGCGTTTTTAGCAGCGAAACGACCAAATTTGACTGCTATGCAGGAAAAGCATCCGCATGGTTTGATCTCTGGTTCAGGTGAAGATGTGGGCTTGCCAGATGGTCAAATGGGTAACTCTGAAGTTGGTCACATGAACTTGGGTGCAGGACGTGTGTTGTACCAAGACTTTACCCGTATTACCAAAGACATTCGTACAGGCGCTTTCTTTGAACATGAAGTGTTGGTCGATGCGGTAGAAAAAGCCAAAGCAGCCAACGGTGCAGTGCATCTGCTTGGTTTATTGTCTGAAGGCGGTGTGCATTCGCATGAAGATCATATCGTGGCGATGGCAGAATTGGCATTAAAACGTGGTGCAAAAGTTTATCTACATGCCTTTTTAGATGGCCGTGATACGCCACCAAAAAGCGCGCAGCCTTCTTTGGAAAAACTGGACGCATTATTTGCACAATATCCAAATCAAGGTCGTATTGCCAGCTTGATTGGTCGCTACTATGCGATGGATCGTGACAACCGTTGGGATCGTGTAGAACAAGCCTATCGTCTACTTACCGAAGGTGAGGCATTACGCACTGCGGCAACTGCGGTTGAAGGCTTGGCAGCGGCTTATGCGGCAGATGAAAGCGACGAGTTTGTTAAAGCCACCCGTATTGGTGAAATTGCCAAAATTCAAGATGGCGACAGCGTGGTGTTTATGAACTTCCGTGCTGACCGTGCACGTGAATTGACCAAAGCCTTTGTGGAACAGGATTTTGCTGGTTTTGAACGTAAAGTTGTGCCGCAATTGTCTAAATTTGTGATGCTGACCCGTTATCAAGCCAGCATTGCTGCGCCAGTGGCGTACATGCCAGAAGATTTGAAAAACTCGATTGGTGAATATTTATCAGACTTGGGCAAAACACAATTGCGTATTGCTGAAACTGAAAAATACGCACACGTGACGTTCTTCTTTAGTGGTGGTCGTGAAGATGAATATCCGGGTGAAAAACGTATCCTGATTCCATCGCCAAACGTAGCAACCTACGACTTAAAACCTGAAATGAGCGCTTATGAAGTGACTGATGAACTGGTTGCAGCCATTAATTCAGGTGAATATGATTTGTTGGTGGTGAACTATGCCAATGGCGATATGGTCGGTCATACTGGTGTGTTTGATGCAGCTGTCAAAGCAGTGGAAGCAGTAGATACCTGTTTGGGTCGTGTCTATGAAGCGGTGATGGCGAAACAAGGTCACATGATTATTACAGCTGATCATGGTAACGTCGAGCAAATGCAAGACTATGACAGTGGTCAGGTACATACTCAGCACACCACTGAATTGGTGCCATTCATTTATGTAGGCCCAACTCAGGCCACCATTTTGGAAGGTGGTGTGTTGGCAGATGTTGCACCAACTTTATTGAATTTGATGCAATTGCCAGTGCCAGCAGATATGCAAGGTCGCAACTTAATTCGCTTACAGGCATAACCCTCGATACAGGTAGATGATGGAATGACGGCTCACAAAATTTATGCGGTTGTGTTGGCAAGCGTGTTGTGTGCCAGTCATTCGAGTGTTTGGGCTGCGCCAGATTGGGAGTTAGATGGCCCTACACTACAACAGGACTATGTCGATGTGCCTGTAGAGTCGATACAGGAATTTGTACAAATCTATGGCATTGTCAAAGACAACTATGTGACTGAAAAAAGTGATGATGCCTTGTTTCAGCAAGCCATTCGTGGCTTGGTGAGCGGTTTAGACCGTTATTCACGCTATTTAACTGCTGAAGAATATAAACAACTTTTACAATATACCGAAGGCGACTTGGCCTCGGTTGATTTTACTTTGCGCTATGACGCTGCCCAGCAACATTGGGTCATTCAAAATTTAAGTGCCAATGCCGACTCGGCTAAACAAGGGCTGAAGAATGGCGACAGCCTATTTAAAATTGATAACCAAGAACTGAAAAAGCTGAGTGCAGATCAGGTCAATAACCTGCTCACAGGCTCAGTGGGATCGACTGTAAGCGTACAACGTGCAGCCAATCAGCCTGAAATTATGTTGGTACGCAACAAAAAAGTAGAAACCGATATTCAGGCGCAGATGCTTTCTAATCAGGTCTTGTTGTTAAAAGTACGTGTGTTTCAGCAAGACACCGCCAATGAAATTAAACGCTTAATTGAAGAACATAGCACGCCACGCTTAAAAGCCGTATTGATTGATCTGCGTAATAACCCAGGAGGCTTACTGTCTGCTGCGGTGGAATCTGCCGATTTATTTTTAAATCAGGGTGTGATTGTATCGACCAAAAGTCGTTCTGAAGGCGATCAACAATTTCAGGCGTTACCTAGCTTTGAATTTCAAAATTTAAAAGTCGGAGTACTGATTAATCATCGCTCTGCATCTGCGGCAGAAGTCTTTACTGGTGCTTTAAAAGACCATTCACGCGCTTGGGTGATGGGCGAAAAAAGTTATGGCAAGGGGGTGGTGCAAAAGCTGTTCCCACTTAGCGATGGTGCTGCCTTACAAATGACGGTTTCGCATTATTACACCCCACGCGAGCAAATGATTGAAGGGGTTGGGATTCAGCCGAATCAGCAATATATTCAAAGTCCTGAAATGAAAGAAGAGGCTTATCTTGAGCATGTGGCAGATTTACTGCTGAGCCGCCGTTAAGTCTCATCTGAGTAACACGTATTTTTAGACAGTCTTCATTGTTTAGCGTTTACTCATCTTCAGTATCTAATCCAAACTTTTTCAGACGATAGCGCAAAGAACGGAAAGACATGCCCAATTTTTTTGCTGCCAACGTACGGTTCCAGTGGGTCAGGTGCAGCGCATTCAGTAAAATGTCTTTTTCTACTTTTTCCAAGTAGGCTTCTAAACCTTCTTCAGGCAGTTTGCGTCCTGTCAGCAATACATCTGTCACGATCTGCTGTGGTGTTTCTGCTGTAGGTTGTGGTTCAGTGGTTGCTGTATTGCTCATACTGAATTGGCGCAAGGGTGCGGTTTGTAAGTGTTTGAGATCAATAACATCATCATCACTCAGGGTAATGGCACGTTCAATAATATTGCGTAACTCACGCACATTACCTGGATAGTACTGTTCTAATAAAAATTGCTGGGCACGAGGTGTCAGTTGTTTGGCAGGAATGTCCCATTCTTGTGCAACTTTTTGAATGAAGTGGTCTGCCAATAACAGAATATCTTGTCCACGTTCACGCAAGGCAGGCAAGACCAAATCCATCACGTGAATACGGAAGAATAAATCCTGACGGAAACGTCCTTGCTGAACCAAACTTTCTAAGTCCTGATGACTGGCGCTGATCACTCGAAAATCGACATCAATTTCACTATCTGAACCCACAGGACGGATGCGCTTTTCCTGAACGGCACGCAGCAGTTTGACTTGCATGCTCAGTGGCAGTTCGGCAATTTCATCTAAAAATAAGCTGCCACCATGTGCAGATTGAATCAGACCTTGTTTGTCTTGAGTCGCTCCTGTAAAGCTACCTTTTTTGTGTCCAAATAGCTCGCTTTCCATGAGTTCGGTGGGGATTGCACCACAGTTAATTGCAATAAATGGTCCTTCGTTGCGGTTACTTAAACGGTGAACCAAATTGGCGACAACTTCTTTCCCCGTACCTGATTCGCCTGTAATAAATACAGGCGCTTGCGAGCGCGCAATTTTTTTGATGGTGCTGCGCAATTGCTGAATAGGCAAAGATTGCCCAATCAACATTTTATATTCAAGCTGATCTTGGCTGTGATGATCGGTGGTGTTGAAAGGTTTATTCAGTGCTTTTTCAAGGAGTTGCTGTAAATGTATTTGATTGACAGGCTTGCTGACAAAGTCAAATGCACCTGCTTTTAAAGCAGCAATCGCAATATCCATATTGCCGTAAGCGGTCAATACGGCAACAGGCACATTCGGATATTGTTCGGAAATCCATTCAACCAGTTGCAAGCCATTGCCATCGGGCAGGTTTAAGTCGGTTAAGCAAGCATCGTACTGATGTTCTGCCAATAACTGCTTGGCTTGCACTAAACGATACGCGACATGGGTTTGAATCCCCATACGTGCCAAAGTCATCTGCATGAGGGTACAAAGGTCTTCTTCGTCATCGACCAATAAAACCAAAGGTTGAACAGCGTGCATATTTTCCCCAAAACCACACAAAATTAAATCAAAACCACAGCAACAAGATTGATCCAATATCAATCGCGTTTATTCAATGGCACGTAGACATTTCATCCTGAAACATGCGCCTTGTTCTTGTTCTACATAGCTCAGCTTGGCTTGATTCGCCTCGCAAAAACTATGCGATAGATACAATCCTAAACCAGTTCCATTGATTTCGGTACTGAAAAATGGCTGGAACAGATAGAGGAGATCTTGACTGGCGACACCTGCACCAAAATCCCGCACATCAATATAAATATAAGTTGCTTTCGGATAGACCGTAATCTCAATAGGTTGTTGTGCAGCATTGTGCCGAATGGCGTTACGAATCAGATTAATTAGCACTTGGCGAAACTGCGATTCATCAAACTGGATGCTCAGTGGTTCGGTCAGTGTAAGCTGAATTTGACTCGCTGCATCAGGTAAATCTTCCTGAATGAATTGTGGCAAAAATTGATTGAGCTGAATCGCGACAGGCGTGGTTTGTTTATTTTTGACCATACTCAGCGTGTCGTGAATAATTTTATCAATCCGTGTCGCTTGTTTGCTGATCATGTCCGACAGCAATTGTTGCTGTGCAGCATCACTGCCTGTAAATAAATTGTTGGCTTGTACAATGGCTGCCAACGGGTTGCGAATTTCGTGTGCAATACTGGCAGAGAGTTGTCCTAAGGCGGCTAATTTGAGTTGCTGGACTTGCTGATTGATTTTACGTCCATCCTGCAGCGCCAATAAAGTCAGCGTTTGATGTGGCACTTTGAGTTTTTGTACCTGAATATGCACATGAAAATGACTCAGTTGCGACTCGAATTGAAATTTTTCTCCATCTTGCAATTGATCAAATTTGAACAGATCAAATAAATCGGGCTGAATTTTATACAATGGATAGGTCGCGTGCGCATATTTAGGATGAATCCCCAACAGATGACAGGCTGCAGGGTTGCTGAGGACGACATAGCAATTTTCATCTAAAACCAAATAGCCCATTTCGGTTTGTTCTAAAATATAACGGTTGATATTTTGTAGGCGGTTTAATTCCAAAGATTGCGAAAAATTTAGATTTTCTAAAATTTGGAAACGCCGTACTGCAATACGTCCACTGCCATAAACCACCCAAAATAAAAATGCCAATAGCGCACTTTGACTAATATTATTTAGCGATGAAAAGTCAAGCAAACTCCCAACAAAGTGTTGGTAAATCACCATAATCATCGCGATGAGGGTAATGGCTAAGGCTTTACGCTTTTGCAGCAAGAGTGATGCTGCAAAAATCGTGATCGCAAACAGCAGACTTAAATATAAATTAGGGCCATCGCTGGCAAAAGTCAGGCTACTGAGCGCGATAATATCGACTGCAAAAAACAGGGTCAGTTGTTGCGTGCTTTTAAAAGGAATATATTTATAGCTGATCAGTTGCAGGCAGCTAAAAATAAAATAGCAGACCAAGGTGTATAGATATAAACCCGGGTGCTGATATTGTGTGCCAAGCTGCTGAAAGGTGAGTAGGGTAATCAGCAGCAAACAAAAGGCAATCAGCAGTCGGTAAGTACCATACCACATGCCAAGATGATACTGATTTAACTCAGAATGTTGTTTTAAATCTGGCATATCGTAAAGGTCTTATTTGTGCATCAACAGCGTTGAAAATTTAGGGTTTAATCAGTCCATAACGAATGGCAAGGTGAGTCAGTTTGACATCACTATCAATATTTAATTTTTCAAAAATACGGTAACGATAGGTATTTACGGTTTTTACACTGACAAACAACTTATCGGCAATTTCCTGTGCGCTAATACAATTCACCACCATCATCGCCACTTGCATTTCACGTTCTGAAAGACTATCAAAAGGCGATTGTTGTGTGTCAGATAAGTATGAACTTGCCAGTTGTTCGGCAATGTCGGCACTGAAGTATTTACCGCCCTGCATGACTTTTTTAATGGCACGTACCATTTCACTGACAGGTGCGCCTTTGGTGATATAGCCTTTTGCACCTGCTTTCAGCAATAAAGAAGGGTAGGGTTCTTCTGCCAAACCACTCACCGCCAAGACCTTAGTGTCTGGTGCAGTTTGCAATAGACGACGTGTGGTTTCTACGCCTCCAATCCCAGGCATGTTCACATCTAACAACACCACATTGGGATGATGCTGACGCACTAAGGTAATCGCTTCTTCACCCGATTCAGCTTGTCCAATCACCTGCACATCGGCATGGTCTTCGAGCATACGGCAAATCCCAGTACGTACCAATTCATGATCGTCGACTACTAAAACTGTGATCACCTACACTCTCCCTTTGAAAAAATCATCTTTTTTGTTACATAAAGCAAAATTAGCTTGCAATGAAACGACAAAATTAGCAATGCTATTCTTAATCCAGAATGAAAAGTTCTGCACAATATCCTGGCAAAAACTATTCATTGTTGTATTTTTTATTAAATGTAAGGCATATTTGAGGTAATACGCAAATGTATCTTACCTCCCTGAGTTGAGTAAGCAGTCGTGAAAAATTCTAAGAAGTCGTTCATGCATGTGCTGATCGCATCTATGATGCTCAGCCTAAGTTCTGTCAGTTTTGCTGAACTTGTCATCAATCCTTCCTCTGGGAGCGACGGTCAGGCGACCTTAAGTTGGTCTTCAGAGCAAGCCGATCAATTCTTAAATGGTGACCTAGCAAGTAGCAGTGCGAGCGCTCAGGCTACACCAGACACTTATGTTGCAGAGCCCACACCGCCAGGTTCAACCAAAATTACCACAACTGTACGTAGCAGCAATGGTGTTGCACCCGCGTCTACTACGCCAAAAACTGTCCGTATTTTAGATACTTCTGCTTATAGCAGCCAGCCTTCTGTTAATGCTCGCGCAGCTTTAGTGATGGATGCGCAAACTGGTGAAGTACTGTACAGCAAAAACACAAACGTAGCATTGCCAATTGCTTCAGTGACTAAAGTAATGACTGCAGTGGTCACCTCAGATGCCCGTTTGAATATGTCTGAACAAATTACCTTACAATCAATAGACTTTGCAGGTGCTGCAGGCAAAAACTCAAGTTCCACTTTACGTGTGGGTGACAAGCTCAACCGTGCCGAAGCATTATTATTTGCTTTAATGAAATCGGAAAATCCAGCAGCAGCAGCCTTAGCGCGTACCTACCCAGGGGGCAAAAGTGCCTTTGTTGCAGCCATGAATGCAAAAGCACGTGAATTGGGCATGAATGCTACCCGCTTTACCGAAGCCACAGGTCTAGACCCGCGTAACGTTTCTTCTGCACGTGATTTGGGAATTTTGGTGAGTACTGCCTCGCAATATGGTTTGATTCGTCAATTCTCAACGACGCCAACGTATGACTTTAACTTGGGTTATCGAGTCTTGAAATCTAATAATACCAATGCGTTAGTGCGTAATGGTGGTTGGAATATTAATCTGTCTAAAACAGGCTATATCAATGAAGCAGGGCGTTGTGTGGTGATGCATACCACTTTGAATAACCGTCCTGCAGTGGTGGTGCTTTTGGGTGCAGATACTTCACAAGCACGTACCAATGATGCAACTCGCTTAATGAGTTGGGCAAGTCAGTTACCTAAACGTATTTAAGAGCACATTCAGCTTGGAGCGTTGAGTTATCAATCGTATGACTCAACTTCCGTTAAAGTTGCATGATTCCAAATACAAAAAAACCTGCTAATGCAGGTTTTTTTGATCACGATTCAAAACTTACATGTTTGAAAGGATAGAGTCTTTTACTTGTTGCATTGTAGCATCAATAGAGAGCATCACCGCATCTGCACATTGTTTCATTGCAGTGTCAGGATCTTTCAGACCGTTACCTGTTACGGTACATACAATCACAGAACCTTCTTTGATTTTACCTGCTTTGATGTCGCGCATTGCACCACCAATAGACGCAGCAGATGCAGGCTCAACAAATACGCCTTCATACATTGAAAGCATGCGTTGTGCTTCTAAGATTTCAGCATCAGTTAGCTCATCAAACCAACCTTCTGAATCGCGTACAACGGCTTTGGCATGGTTCCAGCTTTGTGGGTTACCAATACGAATTGCAGTTGCAACAGTTTCAGGGTTTTCTACAGGCGCACCACGTAAGAATGGCGCAGCGCCAGACGCTTGATAACCCACCATGATTGGGCGGCCTTCAGGGTTTGGACCTGTGAACTTGTCCGTTGCTGCGTCATAGACCACTTGCTCGAATTGATCGGCAGATTGGTTGGCAACCGCTTCGGTATAACCCATCCAGTGTGCAGTAATGTTGCCTGCGTTACCTACAGGTAAGCAGTGGTAATCTGGTGCACGACCTAACTCATCTACAATTTCATACGCAATGGTCTTTTGACCTTGTAGGCGGTAAGGGTTGATCGAGTTCACAATGGTCACAGGTGCTTGGTCAGCAACTTCTTTAACTAGACGCATACCATCGTCAAAGTTACCGCGGATTTGCATGGTGATGGCACCGTACATCATCGCTTGTGCCATTTTACCCATGGCAATTTTGCCTTCAGGAATTAAAACGAATGCTTTGATGCCTGCACGTGCAGCATAGGCAGCAGCAGCAGCAGAAGTATTACCTGTAGATGCACAGATAATGGCTTTTGAACCTTCTTCAACTGCTTTAGTAACTGCCATGGTCATACCACGGTCTTTAAATGAACCTGTCGGGTTTAAGCCTTCATACTTCACATAAATTTCAACATCTTTACCAATAATGCGTGGAATATTCTCAAGCTTAATCAGTGGCGTGTTTCCTTCGCCTAGAGAGATTGCACGTGTGGTTGCAGACACTGGTAAACGGTCACGATAACGGTCAACTAAACCAGTATAACGATTGGCATTCGACATGATGATGTTCCAATTGTGTGTAGAGCTTGGCAAGGGGAAATACTCCCCTTCACCCGATTAATTATCAAGCGATTCTAAACGAATTCGTACAATTTCGCCATGAATGGTTGGCAATGCTTGAATTTGTTGTAACGCTTCATCCATTTTCGATTCTAGGACTGGGTCAGTCAGAATCACGATAGGAATAAGGTCTTTTAAGCGTGATTGCTGCATGATGGCATCAATACTGATTCCCGCACGGCTTAAAATAGTGGTTACATCAGCAAGTACGCCAGTTTGGTCTTCGGCATTAATGCGAATGTAGTAACCCGTGGTCATTTCTTCACGGCTTAAAATTGGCAAGTCGGTTAAGGCTTCAAATGCCAATTGTGGAATTGTACCTGCGCCATCTTCGGTATAAGAAATGTCACGGACAATATCAACGACATCGGCAACTACCGCAGAGGCTGTTGGGCCTGCACCTGCACCTGCGCCATAATAGAGCGTTGGACCAACCGCATTGGCTTGTACCAAGACCGCGTTTTTCACGCCATTAACATTGGCAATCAATTCTTCTTCAGGAATTAAAGTTGGGTGAACACGCAGTTCAATGCCTTTGTCGGTACGACGGGCAATACCCAAGTGTTTGATGCGGAAACCGAGTTCTTCGGCATATTTCACATCTTGCGCGGTCACTTTGCCAATACCTTCGGTAAAGACTTTGTCAAACTGTAGTGGAATACCAAATGCACATGAAGCCAAAATAGTCAGTTTGTGTGCAGCATCAATACCTTCGACGTCAAAAGTCGGATCGGCTTCGGCATAGCCTAACTCTTGCGCTTCTTTCAGTACGTCTTCAAATGCACGACCTTTTTCACGCATTTCACTTAAAATGAAGTTGCCTGTACCGTTGATGATGCCTGCCAACCATTCAATTTTGTTGGCAGCCAAACCTTCACGGATGACTTTAATAATTGGAATACCACCTGCAACCGCAGCTTCATAGGCAATTTGTACGGCATTGTCTTCAGCTGCTTTAAATAGCTCATTGCCGTGTTCTGCAAGTAGGGCTTTGTTGGCTGTCACTACTTGTTTGCCGTGCTTCATGGCTTCCATGATCACGTCATAAGCAGGGTGAATACCGCCCATCACTTCAACCACCACGTCTACATCGGGTTGACGGACAATGTCCATCAAGTCGGAGCTTTGCTTGACCGATTCAGACAAGTTTAGGTCAGGACGCGGACGACGTGTTCCCACATAAGTGATTTCAATTTCACGACCGGTGCGACGTCTAATCTCAGCAGCATTTTCTTTTAATAGTTTAAGGGCACCACCACCCACAGTACCAAGACCGAGGATTGCCAGACGAACTGGTTTCACGTCACACTCCATATTTTAATAACTTTAAGCAAGCCTAGATCATAGCTAAAAAAACGCGCTGACTCTAGGGCAGATCTCACTTATCTTCACAGTATAAAAAAAAGTAAAATAACGCATAAAAAATCGTTATTTATATTGGCTTCATAGATGCTACGTCTTGGTATATTGGGATGATTCAGCATCTACAAAACCTCTATTTTTATTTGTCTAAACGCTTGATCAATTCAGCGGTAGACAGATAGCCGCCTAAATATACGCCTTCGGCATTATAAATTGCAGGTGTGCCATTGACGCCCATATTTAAGCCCAATTGATACTGAGCACGAACAGGGTTTTTACAGTTGGCAGGTGCAATTTGTGCGCCATTCATGACCTGATTAAAGGCAGCGTGACGATCTTCGCTACACCAAATTGCTTCCATAGCAGGCATGTGCTGTTCACCACGCGGCCAAGCAATGTAACGGACTTCAATGCCTTTACCATTCATTTCATCCATTTGTTCATGTAGACGATGGCAATATGGACAGCTGACATCGGTAAATACATAAATGACGTGTTTGGTTTTGCCTTTGGCAGGGAATACCAATAAATCTTCCTGTTTTAATTCAGCAAAAATTTTCTTGTTCACGCCTGCTTGCAGGTTTTCACTGACGTTATGTAGTTCTTTGTCACCTAAACGGATCACATCGCCCTGAATAATGTATTTGCCATCACTGGTGGCATAGACCGATGACATGCCTTCAAGACTCACCCAAAATAAATTTGGAACTTCAGTGGCTTTAATGTCGGTAATTTTGGCGTTGATACCTGCAGTTTTAAAATGTTGCTGCAAGGTTGTACTTAAACGCTGTTGTGCATTGCGTTCAATTAGGGTTGATGCTTCACCCGTTGCAGGCGCACTGGCGGTGAGCGTGGTTTGCTTTTTATCTTCATTGTTTGCATTTGAACATGCGGTGATTGCAAAAGCACTTGCCAGTGAACAGGCAATCAAAAGTGTCGAGCGGGTAAATGTCATAAACAACCCTTTCTTGTTGGCATAAAAAATAGAGCGTTAGCATAACAAAAAATATTCGTGATCGTTAGGGTCTGTTGCCATTTCATAAATGGCTTGCGTTCATAGATGAAGTGTCAACAGACCCTATGCTTCTACGTCGTTTTTGTTTTAAGCCCGTGGATGATGTTGGGCATGCAATTGCTGCATACGGATTTGTGCAACGTGGGTATAAATTTGTGTAGTGGATAAATCGCTGTGCCCGAGCAGCATTTGTACCACACGTAAATCTGCCCCATGATTGAGTAAGTGCGTGGCAAAGGCATGTCTTAACGTGTGTGGCGATAACTCGGCTTGAATGCCTGCTTGCAGGGCATAGCGTTTAATGGCATACCAAAAATTTTGTCGGCTCATAATGCCGCCATGAACTGTTAAAAATAGATAATCGGTGGCACTTTTGTACAGTTGTGGGCGTGACTCGGTTAAATATTTTTCTATCCACTCACAAGCGACTTGCCCCATAGGCACCAAACGCTCTTTATTGCCTTTACCTACAATTCGTAAATAGCCTTGTTTCAGGTTGATCAACTCTAAGCGTAAATTCAGCAACTCCGTCACTCGCAAACCGCAAGCATATAAGACTTCAAGCATGGCACGATCCCGTAATCCGAGTGCAGTGTTGATATCTGGGGCGTGAATTAAAGCTTCCACATCAGCTTCAGATAAATCTTTGGGTAAGGCACGACCTAATTTTGGAGTTTTATGCGCAGCAACAGGGTTGTCAGAACGTAGTTTGTGTTCTCTTAAAAATTTATAAAAAGAACGTAGCGCAGATAGGCAGCGTGCAATAGAGCGGGGGCTTTTTTGTTGTTTGGTGAGTTCGATGAGTACATCCGAAATATCGTCATGATCCCATTCAGGCATAGCTTTGCTGACATAATCGCTGCACTGAATTAAATCGGACAGATAGGCATTGCGAGTATGCGGGCTAACACTTTGTGCAATCAAATCGTTGCGATAGCCTTCCAAAAAACTCAAAGCTTCTGGAATTAATATTGCAGCAGGAATACGAGGTTTTTTGTTCAGCATAGGCATCACAGAGAAAATCACAAAATTAATTGAGAAATTTGATAATAAGCAGCGTTATTTTCTACTCTAATCCAATTCAGCAGGGCTGTCGATGTGATATAAAACATTCAAATGTAAGTTGACCTTATTTGTTAATTGTTCTCATTTGCGTATATAATGGGCAAAATAGTATAGGAATTTCACGGTGCGTTTGTCAGAACTCAAAGCAAAACAAACAGCCATCATCCGTCAGGTACTTCGGACTGCCGATGGTGCAACATCCCTAAATGATTTGGTTGCGAATCGCTTAGAAACGTTAGGCTTTGTGCCTGGGACGCCTGTGCAGGTGATCACTAAAGGTATTTTTGGGGGAGATCCGATCTTAATTCAAGTGGGATTTACCCGGTTTGCCTTGCGCAAAGTAGAAGCTCAACGTATAGAAATTGAACAAGGAGCATCTGCATGAGCGATGCTTTACGTATCGCACTTGTAGGGAATCCAAACTGCGGTAAAACTTCTTTATTTAACCATTTGACAGGGACGCGTCAGAAAGTTGCAAACTATGCGGGTGTTACCGTAGAGCGCAAAGTGGGTCAGTTCAACTTGCCTTCGGGGCAGGCGGTACGTGTACTGGATTTACCAGGTACATACAGCCTAGAAGCCACCAGCCCAGATGAAGCCATTACCCGTGATGTAGTGCAGGGCAAAATTGCTGAAGAAGGTCAGCAAGATGCATTTTTGTGTGTGGTCGATGCGACCAACCTGAAACTGCATCTAGGTTTAGTACTTGAAATGATTGAGTTGGGACGTCCAATTTTATTGGTGCTCAACATGATGGATGAAGCACGCCGCCGCGGAATGCAAATTAATACGCAAAAGCTATCTGAGCGTTTGGGTGTGCCTGTGGTGGAAACCGTTGCGGTGCGTGATTCAGGTATTCAAAATTTAATGAATGCGTTGGATTTGGGTAAGTTTTCGGTACCACAGACTGAATTGACAGGCTTAAAAGGCAGCCAGCACCAACGTATTCAAACCATTTTGCATGATGTGGTGCAGTTTGTAGATGAAGAAGACAAACGCTCTGACTTTCTAGATAAAATTTTTCTGCATCCTGTGTTTGGCTTGGTAAGCCTTGCGGTGATGATGTTTATTGTCTTCCAGGCGGTATTTGCTTGGGCTGCACCGTTTATGGATGGCATCGAAAGTTTATTTGGCTGGTTAGGTGAAGTGATTGGCGAAAACATTAGTCATCCTTTGCTGAACAGCTTGATTGTGGATGGCATTATCGCAGGTGCAGGCGGTGTGGTAGTGTTCTTGCCACAAATTCTAATTTTGTTCCTGTTTATTCTGATTTTAGAAGAATCGGGCTATTTGCCCCGCGCTGCATTCCTACTAGATAAGCTGATGTTTAGTGCAGGCTTGAGTGGTCGTGCCTTTATTCCTTTGTTGTCCAGTTTTGCCTGTGCAGTTCCAGGGATTATGGCAACCCGCAGCATTGCTGATCCACGTGATCGTTTAACCACGATCATGGTTGCGCCATTGATGACTTGTTCCGCACGTTTGCCAGTATATGCCTTATTGATTGCGGCGTTCATTCCAAATCAAACCGTTTGGGGCATGTTTAATTTACAAGGTTTGGTGTTATTCGGTCTTTATATGGCGGGTATTTTAAGTGCCTTGGGCGTATCGTTTGTGCTCAAATTTTTGCAAAAAGACAAATCGGAACATGTGTTGTTAATGGAATTGCCAAGCTACCGTTTTCCAGACCTAAAAAGTGTATGGATTGGTTTGCTAGATCGCGCCAAAATTTTCTTAAAGCGTGTCGGTGGCATTATTTTTGCGCTGTCTATTTTGCTATGGTTTTTGTGTACCTTCCCACAACCGCCAGAAGGCGCGACCATGCCTGCGATTGATTACAGCTTTGCAGGGATGTTGGGGCATGTGTTACAGCCAATTTTTGCACCCATTGGTTTTAACTGGCAGATTGTAATTGCTTTGATTCCTGCCATGGCAGCACGTGAAGTAGTCGTGGCAGCATTGGGTACAGTCTACGCCTTGTCTGCAGTGGATGAAGACGCTATGTCCGAAGGTTTGGCCGCTTTAATTAGTGGCGGTGGTGAGCTTGGTTGGTCATTGGCGACAGGTTTGTCATTGTTGGTGTGGTTTATTTATGCACCGCATTGTTTGGCGACTTTGGCTACTGTAAAGCGTGAAACAGGTTCATGGCGTACAGTCAGTTTTATGACGGTGTATTTATTTGGTTTGGCCTACTTTATGTCATTCCTGACTTATCAAACAGCCTCATATTTATTGGGTTAAGGCTATTTTAGGTTTCACAGGAGAAGACGAACATGATTGAAATTCTGATTGTTGCTGCACTGGTACTGTGGAGTGCGGTAGTGGTTTTTAAAAAAGTCTTTCCCAAGACTTCTAGCGCAGTTTTTCTAAAACTGTCCAATTCCTGCGCAGAAAAAGGTTGGCATGGTTTGGCAAAGTGGTTGAAGCCTGCGGCAGTGGCAGGTTGTGGTGGCAGTTGTGGATGTGACAGCAAAGATCAACCCACCGAAAAGAAAGTTGAAGTCCAAGCAGTGAAATGGAAATAGCCACATCTGTCCAACTTTACTGAGATGTTTTAAAAAACCGTCAGCGATCTGACGGTTTTTTTACGCACTGACACAAAAAATTTGCAGAAACTGCAAACAGAAAAAGCATTCAAAACAGCAAAGTGCTACCATTTTGTCAGTTTCAAAATTACCGCACAAAATGGGGCAAAAATGTTAATACAACGTGGTGGATTAAAAGTCGTTGCAGGGCTTGGTATTTCGGGTGTTGCAGCCGTTAATTTCTTACATCATCAGGGTTACCGCGTTGCTGTGACAGACTCTCGCCCCACACCTCCAGGACATGATCAAATTCCAGCCGAGGTTGAAACTCGTTTTGGGGAGTTTGATCAGGATTTATTGCTGTCTGCAGAAGAAATTGTGATTAGCCCTGGGCTAGACCCAAAATTACCTGAAATTCAGGCTGCCATGGCGCAGGGTATTCCTGTGGTGAGTGAAATTCAAATATTACGTCGTGCAACCGACAAACCTATTGTGGCTATTACTGGTTCAAATGCGAAAAGTACCGTGACCACGTTAATTGGTTTAATGGCAGAGCAGGCGGGTAAAAAGGTAGCTGTGGGTGGTAATTTAGGCCGTCCTGCGTTGGATTTGATTAAAGATGATCCTGAGCTGTATATATTGGAACTCTCCAGTTTTCAGCTAGAAACCACATCGAATTTAAATGCAGAAGTGGCGGTGGTGCTGAATATGAGTGAAGATCACTTAGACCGCCATGGCGATATGCTGGGTTATCACACTGCCAAACATCGTATTTTCCAAGGTGTCAAAAAAGTAGTGTTTAACCGTGATGATGCCTTGAGCCGTCCGTTAGTACCCGATCAAACCCCAATGCAAAGTTTTGGCTTAAATGCGCCTGACCTAAACCAATTCGGTTTATTAAAAGATGATGATGGCAGCATGTGGTTGGCACGTGGGCGTGAGCGTTTATTAAAAAGCACCGAGATGTATATTCAAGGCACACACAATATTGCTAATGCATTAGCGTGTTTGGCATTGGGTGAAGCCATTGGTTTATCTATGCACAGCATGCTGGAAACGCTGAAAACCTTTAAAGGTTTGGAGCATCGTTGTGAATTCGTCAAAGAATTACATGGGGTGCGTTATTATAATGACTCCAAAGGAACCAACATCGGTGCAACTTTGGCAGCTTTAGATGGCTTGGGTGCAGCAATTCAGGCACAAGGCGGTAAGGTTGCGATTATTTTAGGTGGGCAAGGCAAAGGGCAGGACTTCACTGCGCTACGCCAATCATTGCAACAATATGCCAAACTGGCAGTGTTGATTGGTGAGGATGCTACGAAAATTGAAACAGCAGTTGCGGGAACAACCCAACTCTTAACTGCAGATACCTTGCAACAAGCAGTTGAAATCTGCCAACAACATACACAAGCGCATGATGTGGTGTTATTGTCACCTGCATGTGCAAGTTTTGATATGTTCTCGGGCTATCCAGAACGTGGTCACAAGTTCGTTGCTTATGTCAACGCACTGGTATAACAACAATAAGGTGTGAGATATGGCTGGCTTTGCTCAGACAACAATCAATAAACTCAATCAGGTCTATGAGCGCTGGTTACCCAAACTGCCAGCGGAAGTGAATGTACGCAATGTACTGATTTTTAGCGTACTGGCGCTGTTATGTATTGGTTCAATCATGGTGGCATCGGCTTCTATGCCTTATGCCGAGCGCATGCATGAAAATGCCTTTCACTATGTATTGCGTCATGGCATTTCTATTGTGGTGGCATTAATCGCTGCCGTGATTGCCTATAGAGTGCCGCTGAATACCTGGTTTAACAACACCTTCTTTCTGTGGATTGTGACCATTGCCTTGTTGGCTGCAGTGTTGCTGGTGGGTACTGAAGTCAATGGTTCTAAACGCTGGATTCGGGTCGCAGGTTTTACCCTGCAAGCTTCCGAAGTCGCTAAAGTGATGATGGCCATTTTTACCGCTGACTATGTGGTGCGCCGTGCCGAAGAAGTGCGTAATAACATTAAAGGTCTGATTCGTCTTGCAGTGATTATGGCAGTCACGGTAGGTTTGGTGATTGCAGAGCCTGACTTGGGGGCGACCGTGGTGATTGCCTTGACCATGTTAGGGGTCTTCTTTTTAGCTGGTGCGCCATTAATTCAGTTTGGTATTGCCTTTGGCGCGATTATTGCCGCCTTTGTGTTTTTGGTGGTATTTGAGCCTTATCGTTTTGAGCGTTTAATGTCGTTCTCAAACCCGTGGAATGACCCTTTGGGTGTCGGTTATCAGTTGTCTAACGCCTTAATGGCATTTGGACGCGGTGAATGGGCAGGCGTAGGCTTGGGGCATAGTATCCAGAAAATGTCCTATTTACCTGAAGCACATACGGACTTTATGTTGGCTGTCTTAGGTGAAGAGTTTGGCTTTTTAGGCATTTTTGTGGTGTTGAGCTTGTCTTTTGCTATGCTGATTGCCTGCATTAAAATTGGTCATCGCGCCCTGAAAAACCAGTACTTACGTGCAGGATATTTGGCTTATGGCATCAGCATTATCTTCTTATTACAGATTATGGTGAATGCAGGCATGAATATGGGTATGTTGCCTACCAAAGGTTTGACTCTACCTTTTATTAGTTATGGTGGTTCATCGTTAATTATGTGTGCAGTGATGGTGAGTTTGATTCTGAAAATTGAAGCCAGCACGCATGAGATTAACCCTAGCCGTGAAGAATCCAGCTTCTAGAATTTATCCTTCTATTTCGCTTCTGGCTGAGCATGGTGCAAGACCATGCTTGGCATGACTGTTCCGCAGTGTAAGCACTTGACTGTAGTATTTTTTTGTTTAGACATAGGAAACAAGGTAATAAAAAATAAGGAAAAATATTGTCGTTGCTGTCTGAGTTCATAGCTACTGCGAGTGCGGCAAACGGGGCAGCTAAATTGACTTTTCTCGACCACTTTGGTTTTCGGTCCAACACCAAAAATAAAAAACATGACACAACCTCAAATGATCCATTTCAATTTGAGCATAACTAAATTTTAAATTTTATAAATAATAGCCGTGTAAAGCTGTGCCTGCAGGAATACGTGAAAGATCCCATTGCTGAATGGCTTGCGTAAGCATGCGTGCAGGGGTGTCTAATTCGACAGTGGCTTGATTTAAGGCAGTTAAAGCGGCTTGTAGCAGCTTCGATGCTTGGGTTAAATCTAAAGCTTGTGCCAAGTTCTGTTTAGACAGTTTTTGCCCTTGTGCATTCATGGCTAAAGGCAGGTGCGTGTAGCTGAGTTTAGGGTAGCCTAACAGTTGCCCCAAATAGATTTGCCGTGCGGTGTTGTCGAGTAAATCTGCGCCGCGAACCACATGGGTAATGCCTTGCAAATAATCATCCACCACCACTGCCAGTTGATAATTGATAATGCCATCACGCCGTTTTAGGACAAAATCGCCCAAGTCCTGCGCAAGGTTGGAACATTGTTTGTCTTGCAGGCGGTCTTGAAAGCAAATCTCTTGGTCTGTGACTTTGACTCGAATCGCTTGATTGGCAAAATCTAAACCTAAATTGCGGCAAGTCCCTGCATAAATATGATTGGAGCCAAGCATTTTGCGGGTGCATTGACAGGCATAGACCAAGTCGCGTTGCTGCAATTGTTGCAACACGGCTGCATAGAGATCGAGGCGATCTTTCTGGAAAATAATTTCGGCATCTGGCTCAAATTGAAAGGCATCAATACAACGCAAGATATGATTTTCACTGCCAGGGTAAATGCGTGGGATGTCAGTATCTTCAATACGTACCAGCCAAGTGCCGTGCTGGGCTTTGGCATCGCAATAACTGGCAACGGCAGTAATGAGAGAGCCAAAATGCAAAGGGCCGGTTGGCGATGGCGCAAACCGACCTGAGTAGCGCGTCAGCGAAATATGATCTCGCTGCTGCGCATGGGGAGCATGCTCCGCTAAAGAATTTTCAACAGTCACAATTAACCGTTATTTTGCTTCTCTTTGATCTCTGCCAAAGTTTTGCAGTCAATACATAACGTTGCCGTTGGGCGTGCTTCTAAACGACGCAGACCAATTTCGATACCACAAGTTTCACAGAAACCATAGTCATCGTTTTTAATCGCTTCAATGGATTGTTCAATTTTACGAATCAATTTACGTTCACGGTCACGGGTACGTAATTCAATCGCAAATTCTTCTTCTTGTGTCGCGCGGTCATTCACATCAGGCAAAGCGGTATTTTCGTCTTGCATGGTGTTGAGTGTACGATCTACTTCTGACATTAACTCTTCTTTCCACGCCATTAAAATTTGACGGAAATGTTCGAGTTGTCCTTCAGACATGTATTCTTCATTCTTTTTCGGCTGATAAGGTGCAATACCAAATAAGCTAGCTGTAGAACCACCCTCTAAAGCCTTTGGCTTTGCCTTACGCACGCGTTTTGTAGCTTTTTCTTCTACAAGATCTGTTTGTTCGTCCAAGACTTGATTTTGGTTGTCATTCGCCATGTAGGGCATTCCTCATCATATGCGTAAGATTCATACGCGAAAAATATGGTGATATGCAAGTGTTTTTATCCACTCCCTCAGAAAGAATTCTCTCTTCGGGGGACGTCATCATATAGACTTTTTTTGATTATGGATAGTCTTTGATGTTTGGATGTGTTATCGCATTTTTTCGTTGAAGGCATAAAGTAAAGCAAAAAAAATAAAATGGAAAGTTAATAACCTGAAATTTCAAAATTTATTTGTTGTGTGACATGCTCAACCCGATGCACTTGGGTGCTAAAACTGCCATCTGCATTCAAATGTAACACACGGTAACCCGGTGCCTCAGGCCCAAGCGCAAAGTGCTGGCTATGTGGTTTAAATTGCACGCAGGTCGAAGGCGTAGAGTAAAATTGAATCCCTTGCCATTCATTTAATGAGTCTTGATGCACATGCCCACACAGCACCAATTTGACATTGTTGTGGCGTGCCAATACATCAATTAAGGCTTCGGTATTTTTAAGTTTGTGCTGATCTATCCAGTGCGATTGCATATCAAAAGGATGGTGATGACAGGCAATAATCACCTGCTGCTGCGCATGTTGCTGTAAAAGCTGATCTAACTGCTGTAATTGTGCTGCGTCCATCCAGCCATCAATCCGACCTTTAACCGCAGTATTCAGTAAAATGACACTCCAATTGCCCAACTCAATTGCATGAACTTGATTGGACTGTAAATGGAATGGAAAAACCGCGGCATCATCATGATTGCCCGGAATCTGGAAATGCGGCGTATTCAAAGTCTGCATAAACTGCAAATAACGCTGATAGGTTTCAGCAACAGGGATTTGTGCTAAATCGCCTGTATGGAAAATAGCATCGAGCTGCGGATATTGCTGTTGAATATCGTGCATTACCGCGTGAAAGCTGCGTTCAGGATTCATGTGCACAAACTCTAAATCTTCCTGATTCATGAGGTGCGTATCTGAAATTTGTACAATTGTCCAGCGTTGCTGGTGATTGTTTGAGAATAAAGTCATGCCTGACCCCTTAGACATCCTTCACGGTTTTAATTTGTTGTTGTAACCATTGCAATGCCATGATGACAGGTGCGTTTTTTAGCCGACCATTGGTCAGCAAGTTTGGAATTTCCTGATAATCAAGAATGTGTAATTGAATATTCTCTCCTTCATCTGGCATACCAAACACGCCACCTTCCTGTGGTAACGTGGTGCTCGCACTATATAAGTGGAACAATTCTGCGCATGCACCCGCAGATGGATAAAAACTGAATAAATGTTGTAATTCTTTTAATTCACAGCCCGATTCTTCCAAAGCTTCACGACGAATGCAACTTTCAGGTGATTCATTGCCATCTAGCACGCCTGCAATCACTTCGAGTTGCCAAGGCGAGTCGCAATCATCAATTGCACCAATACGGAATTGTTCAATCAGGGCAAATTTTTGTTGTGGTGCATCATAAATGAGTACCCCAGCCGCTTCAGGGCGTTGAATGAGTTCACGCTGAAGGACTGGGGTATATGTAGTTTGATTAAACAAGCGATGGCTCAGGCTGACTTTTTCAACCTGAATAAAACCACGATACAGGTATTCACGTTGGTGAATCTGTGCATCGTGTTGTCCATAAGTTGCTTGTTGAATAATCTTCATAAATTCTCATCAGGATGAGCAAAGCATAATTTCATCCTAACTGAGATTTGATTGAATACAAACGCTTTTTAAACAAATTAGAGCTTATGGTATAATTTTTGACCATGTTCCTGATAAGCGGTTTTCATGGCTTTGAGACCTGATTCTACCTCTGCATCTACTTGCTCTGTTTTGTTCGCAGCATTTTGATTTTGTGCATAATCTCTCACATTTTGGGTGATTTTCATGGAGCAGAACTTTGGTCCGCACATTGAACAGAAGTGTGCAGACTTATGCGCTTCTTTTGGCATGGTTTCATCATGCATGCTGCGTGCGGTGTCTGGGTCAAGGCTCAGGTTGAACTGATCTTCCCAGCGGAATTCAAAACGTGCTTTAGACAGCGCATTGTCACGGGCTTGTGCACCTGGGTGACCTTTGGCAAGGTCAGCCGCGTGGGCTGCAATCTTATAGGTGATGATGCCGTCTTTGACGTCTTTTTTGTTTGGTAAGCCCAAATGCTCTTTTGGTGTCACATAGCACAGCATTGCTGTACCGTACCAGCCAATCATCGCTGCACCAATGGCAGAGGTAATGTGGTCGTAGCCTGGAGCAATATCAGTGGTTAATGGGCCAAGTGTATAGAATGGTGCTTCTTTACAGACCTCAAGTTGCAAGTCCATATTTTCTTTGACCATGTGCATTGGCACGTGTCCTGGGCCTTCAATCATCACTTGCACATCATGTTCCCAAGCACGGTGGGTCAATTCGCCCAAAGTACGCAGCTCGCTGAACTGTGCTTCATCGTTGGCATCTTGAATACACCCTGGACGTAAACCATCACCCAAGCTGAACGATACGTCATAAGCCTTCATGATTTCGCAGATTTCATCAAAATGTGTGTACAGGAAGTTTTCTTCGTGGTGTGCCAAACACCACTGTGCCATGATTGAACCACCACGTGACACAATGCCTGTTAAGCGGTTAGCTGTGAGGGGTACATAACGCAATAACACCCCTGCGTGAATGGTGAAGTAATCCACCCCTTGCTCTGCTTGTTCAATCAGGGTGTCTTTAAAAATTTCCCAAGTCAGGTCTTCGGCAATGCCATTTACTTTTTCTAAGGCTTGATAAATAGGAACAGTACCAATTGGCACAGGTGAGTTACGGATAATCCATTCACGGGTTTCATGGATGTTCTTACCTGTCGATAAGTCCATGATGGTGTCTGCACCCCAACGGGTTGCCCAAGTCATTTTTGCGACTTCTTCATCAATACTGGAACCTAGTGCCGAGTTACCAATATTGGCATTGATTTTCACCAAGAAGTTACGGCCAATAATCATCGGTTCACATTCTGGGTGGTTAATGTTTGCAGGGATAATTGCACGGCCTTCAGCCACTTCCTGACGTACAAATTCTGGCGTGATTTCAGTCAGATTTTTAGCCCCGAAGTTTTGACCTGGGTGCTGACGCATATCGACACCTTCGCGTTGGCGTTGGTTTTCACGAATGGCGATATATTCCATTTCAGGGGTAATGATGCCTTGTTTGGCATAGTGCATTTGGGTGACGTTTTTACCCGCTTTGGCACGACGCGGCTTTTGAATATGGGCAAAACGGATCTCTGCAGTACGAATATCGCGTAAACGCTCTTGACCAAATGCCGAGCTAAGGGTTTCTAGTTTTTCGGTGTCTTGGCGCTCTTCAATCCAGCTGTCGCGGATGTTCGGCAAGCCTTTATTCAGATCAATTTCAACATTTGGATCGGTATATACACCTGAAGTGTCATACACCATGAGCGGCGGATTGTGCTCACCGCCTAAACCTGTTGGAGTGTCGGTCAGTTCAATTTCACGCATTGGCACCTGAATGTCTGGGCGTGAGCCTTGAATATAGACTTTTTTCGATGCAGGTAAAATGCGGGTTAAATCTTTGGCATCTTGCTCGTGTTGAGCAGAAATATCAGCAGGGGATAGATTCGTTAATTGGTTCATTGCAATGATCCTGAAGAATGAAATCAACGAATCAAGCACGACCAAAAACAAGGGCAAACTGATCTGTTTTGAACAAGGGAACAATTTGGGTGCTATGTTTTTAGATGGGCTTGATTCCTACGCAGGTTTTAACCTGATCAGGTTCAACGGTACTTGGGTTTAAATCTGTGTTGCAGACCTTTGGGCAAACAACAAAGAATGGACACAATCTCAGCGAGGAATTACTCGCGCTCCGTCAAGCTGTATAAATAGTAGCACGTTGTTGGTATAAAAGCAGGCTTCGCGCGGCTTTTATTCTTTGATGCCTAATGACAAGTATTTGAGCTTTAAGCGACTTTGGATAATTAGCGAGTAATACAAACGGCATCACTAAAACAATCGCGTTTTGCATGGATGGAGATGTTCTTTAAATTTAAATATTGATGCAACTGTGCATGTACTAAAGCATCATCGCCATATTCACGCTGTTCACGTGCAGTGGGCTGTGCTGCAATTTCAGTGAGTCGTTGTTCACTGCTCATGTGTAAAAAGGCAAGGAATTTACGCGCTTGCTGTGCTAAGGGAGATTTTTGCAACTTTGCCAGTTTTTTAATTTCAAATAATACGGCAGGTTGGATACTGTATTCATCGACATAATCCTGAGAAACAGGACTGTTGACTGTGCCTTTAAACAGCAGCAAGGCATACATTTCGGCTAGATAACGTGCATCCCGTATAAAGTGACTTTTAGGATAACGCTGCACGTAATCTTCCCAAAATAAGGCGCGTTCAGTCAAATCGGCAGCATCAAGGGTGAGTCCACCATCACGCAGGCTGTGCTGCATATTGTCATTGGCCATTCTTTCAATAAAAATCTGCTCGGCATCGGGCATGTAAGGCGCAAAAATAATGGCTAAGTATTGCGGGCTTCGACGATAAACCAACTGTGCTTCACCTGCATCGTATAGCTCTAAATAGGCTTGTCCCTTATGTTTCAATAAATATTGATCACGCAAGGCAAAGTTTTCAAAATGACTTTGCTGAATGGTCGGATGCTGCGCCATATCAAAAGCATGTTGATCAAAAGCAGCTTGTTCTGCAGCGCTGCGTTCTACATGCAAAAAGCGTTGATACATTTGGGTCGAAAGATTGAGCAAATTTAATTGCTCATTCAAAGGCAGCAAGGGTAGGCAGACTTTTAAATCCTGATTAATTTGTTCTAGCGCAAACGTGGTGCGGGTATTGTCAATTTGCTGCATATTGTGCTGAATATTTTCACACATTTGGGTCAAATCCACAGGCTCGCTGGCACTGGCCTGTACCTTTGGTGGTTCAGCTACGGGAGGTGTATCTGAATTTTGGCAGGCGAGCAAATACAGACAACTGCCAAGCAGTAGGGCAAGTTTACTGGCGCGAAGAAATTTAACCATTACAGCAATTCAACATGAGTATTCATTCATCATCTAGTGCCTTCATTTAGGCACTATGGATTCCAAAAATTCAAAATGAGTCATTCATACCAAAATTCTAAATTTAAAATATCCGCTGTGAGGCACACGGTTTTAGAAGCTTGGGTCGAAGGACGAGGGGAGAGCTTGCATTGTAAAGTCAAAGCCACGGAGTAAATTGTAGTATTCTGCTAGAGTTTGGTTACATGCCTGTGAGTAAGTACCACTTTATGCAGCGATTGTTAGCACGTGTATGGCTTTGCTTAATTATTGCAATGAATTGAAATAATATGAAAAATTATCAAAATTAATGAAAATCATACGAAAAAAATGCAAATTCGCTTTAGTATGGGCGGTGTAAAAATACATTGCAGTAGGATTGACGAAATTACAGAGTGGGTTGATCGAAAAATAATGAAAAAAATGATGTTAGTGACATGCTTATGTTGGATGAGTTCAAGCGCTTTTGCTTTGGATTTAATGCAAGCCTATCAGCGTGCTCAAAATAGCGATCCGACTTGGCGCGCACAGCAATTACAATATCAGGCCGATCAATTAAATTTAGGGCTTGCGCAAGGCAATTTACTGCCAACTGTGACTCTGTCGGGCAATATCACCCGTAAAAGTCAGGAAATGAGTCGAGTCAATATTGCCAGTTCCTCGCCAGAGCTTTTAAGCAGTTCATCTTCAACTTCACGTCAAGTCGCGTTAACAGCACGTCAGCCTTTATTTCGTTGGGATGCTTGGCAAGCCCTGAAACAAGTCAAAACCTCGTTAAGCCTGAGTGAAGTCACCTTACGTTTACAACAACAGCAACATATTTTGAATGTATCAGAAGCGTATTTTAATGTGCTGAGACAGCAGTCTTTAACAACAGCATATTTACAAGAAGAAAAAGCTTTGTTGGAACAGCTCAATATGATGAATGCCAAACTGCGTGAAGGTTTGGTGGCTAAAAGTGAAGTCAGTGAAGCCAATGCGCAATATCAAAATGCACGAGCGAACAGGATTGGAACACATGTGCAGTTGGTTTTGGCACAAGAGCAGTTGGCACAATTGATTGGGCCATATCAAGAAAGTTTGGCAGTTTTGCGAGATGACTTTCAATTTCAAAAACCTGTGCCTGAAAGTTTAGAGGCATGGTCGCAATTGGCACAAACTCAAAATTTGGCTATTCAACAGGCACGTTTGCAGCGACAATATGCCGAAGATGCACGTCGGGTTGAACAAGCAGCACGTTATCCGCAGGTAGAAGTTGTGGGCAGTTATGGTTATGCCAAACAAAGCCCTGAAAGTATCATGTCGCCCGATGGTCAGTTCGACCAGGTCGGGATTGAAATGAACTGGAATGTGTTTAGCGGTGGGCGGGTCAATAAAAATGTGCAAAAAGCAGTGGTTTTGGTACAAAAATCTGAAGCCGAGCTAGATGCAGCAATCCGTAAAGCCAATACCGATGTGAAACAGGCATATTTACAAGTCGAAACTGATCAAGCCAAATTGCAGGCGCGACAGGCTGCAATGAATTCAGCAGATTTAGTGGCACGAGCATCCAAAGCGCAATATCAGGAAGGTTTAAAAACCATGGTGGATGTACTGTTGGCACAGCGTAACGCCTTTTCTGCCAAGCAGGATTATCTCAATGCACAGTATGACTATTTGAAGCATGTGTTACAGTTGAAAGCAGCCGTTGGGCAATTGACTGAACAAGATGTGCAGGAAATGAATGCTTGGTTGATTCGGAAAGCCATATAGGGTCTGTTGACATTTCATAAATGGCTTGCGCTGTAGGCTAAAACTGAGCAGATCAGGCATGAAACGCAGGGAATAGCGAGACTATTGCCAAGTTTCATAACGCAATCTGAGAAAGTTTTAGCCACATGAGCAAGAACAAAGCGTTGCTTTGTTTGCTGCGCAAGGGGGCGAGCATATTTTTGCTACTATTGCTTTATGAGTCAGTCATTTAGAATGACTAAATTTCCTGTCCCATGCCTTATATCAGCTAAAAAATATGCGTTGCCGCAAACATAGACGAAATGTCAACAGACCCAAGTCATTTTGTCATCTGAATGGCTTATGCTGTTTAAAGACAGAAACGATCAGACTTGAGAGTTTGGTGAGAAAATGTCATAAAAACGTCATCATTGCTGTGCTTTAATATTCAATCATTGCGTCAGTCTATCCTTTTGTTGTGGAGTGTATTCCTTGAGTACGAATAATCCTGTGTTAAGTCACCATATTTCTTCTCAGTTCAATGAAGATTTGCAGGATGTAAATACCAAATTTATGGCCATGGGTGGTTTGGTAGAGCAGCAGGTTGCCAACTCGATTCACGCACTCTTGGATACCGATGCAGCCTTGGCGGTAGAAGTTCAGTTCCAAGACAATGTTGTCAATCGCATGGAAACCGAAATTGATGAAGCCTTAACGTTGATTTTGGCGCGTCGTCATCCAGCCGCAATTGATTTGCGTATGGTGATTGCCATGTCTAAAGCCAATACTGACTTAGAGCGTATTGGTGATGAAGCTGCAAAAATTGCCCGTATTGCCCAAAACTTATGTGAAGAAGGTGGTTCGCCACGCGGCTATATGGAAACACGTCATATTGGTAACCAAGTGCGTGTCATGATTCACGATGCACTGGATGCTTTTGCACGTTTAGATGTCGATCAAGCACTGCGTGTTTTACTTGCCGATGCCGATATTGACCGTGAATATCAATCTGCAACACGTACTCTAATGACGTATATGATTGAAGATCCGCGTCATATTTCACGTGTGATTAATGTGATGTGGGTGTTACGTTCGTTAGAGCGTATTGGTGACCACGCACGAAATATTTCAGAACAAGTGATTTATATGGTCAAAGGTTTTGACGTACGTCATACCAGTGTCAAAGAAATTGAAGAAAAAGTACAGGAACGCTAAGTTCAGCTTTTTTGAATATTCAGCCTCATCTAATGATGGGGCTTTTTTTATGGCTTGAAACAGCCAAAATTTTGGATAAAAAAAATCTCAGACTTTGGGGGAAATCTGAGATTGAAATCGGGGATATTTATTATAGTGAGAGATAATAGCTTATCTCCTTGAAAATAAGTATAGGAAAATCACACTCAAGAATCATGTGGTTTATTGTAGTGGAATGTAGCGTTTTATATACAAATGTATTTTTAAATTACATTATTTTTAGTGTGATTATTTTTAAAACTATTGTCTTTAAAATCAATAATTAATATATTTTTGAGTGCTTTACTGTGACTATGAGTTATATGACTTCAGTCGAAAAATAAAAATAGGAAATTAGCTTAATTTTTTGAATCTATTTTCATTTATTTAAAACATTGTTGCGGCAACTCATAATCACAAATGGCATAAAAAAAGAGCCTTCATAAAGACTCTTTTAATTGTAAAATAAACAAGGTTTGAATTTTCCAAAATGAAAAAACAGTACTTGGATTAGTTTTGAGGTTTTAAGCCTTCTGCGACTTCCAAACTGGCATCATTGTTGAGAAACTTCTCACGTTGTTCTTCCAAAAACTTTTTCGCTTCAGGTTCAAACACATTTAAACGCTTTTCATTAATGAGCGTAGTTTGGTGTTTGAGCCATTCCTGCCAAGCCTGTTTAGATACCGTTTCAAGTAATTCTTGACCTTTGGCACCCGGAAAAGGAGCGAAATCCATCGCTTCCATGTCGGTTTGATATTTACGACAAAATACTTGTTTAGACATCTCTCACTTCCTGATTATGCATAAAGTTGAGCAAGACGTGTTTGAGCACGTTCAATTGCCGCTGCAACTTGTGCAGGCGCTGTACCGCCAATATGATCACGTGCATTTACAGAGGCTTCAAGGGTCAGTGCTTTTTCAAATACATCAGCTTGAATTAAATCTGAGAATTGCTGTAATTGTTCTAGGCTAAGTTCAGACAAGTCTTTGCCTTCTTGTACGCCCAATGCTACGGCTTTACCTACAATTTCATGTGCATCGCGGAATGCCACGCCATTTTTTACTAAGTAATCTGCAAGGTCAGTTGCCGTAGAGAAACCACGTAATGCAGCTTCACGCATTTCTGCAATGTTTGGTACTAAAGCAGGAATCATATCGGCAAATGCCATGAGCGAGCCGCGCACGGTATCAATGGCATCAAACAAAGGTTCTTTGTCTTCTTGGTTGTCTTTGTTGTAGGCAAGCGGTTGACCTTTCATCAGGGTCAACAGACTCATTAAATCGCCATAAACACGACCTGTTTTACCGCGCACCAATTCTGGTACGTCTGGGTTTTTCTTCTGCGGCATAATGGATGAGCCAGTGCAGAAACGGTCTGGAATATTCACAAATTTGAACTGTGCCGATGTCCATAAAATCAGTTCTTCAGACATACGCGACAAGTGCATCATAATTAAAGATGCAGCAGCGTTAAACTCAATCCCGAAATCACGGTCTGATACAGCATCTAACGAGTTTTCAGATACAGCTTCAAAGCCCAACAATTCTGCGGTAAAAGCACGGTCAATTGGGTAAGTAGTCCCTGCTAAAGCAGCAGAGCCTAAAGGCATGCGATTAACACGCTTACGGCAGTCAATTAAACGCTCAGAGTCACGTACCAACATTTCGAACCATGCCATAAGGTGATGACCAAAAGTCACAGGCTGTGCGGTTTGCAAATGGGTAAAACCAGGCATAATGGTATGCGTGTTTTTGGCTGCCAAGCTCAAAATGCCGTGTTGTAATTTTTTTAATAATTCTAAAATGGCATCAATTTCGTCACGGACATACAAACGAATATCGGTTGCCACTTGGTCGTTACGGCTACGACCAGTGTGTAATTTTTTACCTGTAATGCCAATACGCTGAGTAAGGCGCGATTCGATGTTCATGTGGACATCTTCAAGGTCAATACGCCATTCAAATTGACCTGCTTCAATTTCAGCCTGAATGGTATTTAAACCTTGGATAATATTGTCACGCTCTTCAGTCGTAAGTACGCCTACTTTGGCAAGCATCGTTGCATGCGCAATTGAGCCAGCAATATCTTGTTTATAAAAGCGTTGGTCAAATTGAACAGATGCTGTAAATTCAGCAACAAAAGCATCAGTCGCTTCAGAGAAACGACCGCCCCACATACCCGAAGTTTGGGCTTGTGACGGATTTGAGGAATTAGAAGATGTGGTCATATCGGCTCAATAAAGTAAAAAGCGGTGATTTGGATAAGAGTATAACAAATTCAGATTCACTTGCCGAAGAACAAGCCAATCAAACTTATGCTGATACGCAGGCAGAGCAACATGAGCTGTATTTTTTTACGAAAATAGGGCGTTGGCAATATCTAATTGAATTATTTATTGGCAGTAATGCTTTGGCAATGGTCTTGGCATTGGCTGAAGCACAAGGCTGGCATGGCTTAAGTTTTGCTCGGGTGCTGCAATACGTGCTCTATATTAATTGGGTGGTGTTGTGTTTTGCGGCCTTGGTGGAGTTTTTTCAGGCGCGTTTTTTACGCATGGGCTTGAGTTTATCTTTTTTGGTCAGTTTTTTGCTGCTGCAAGGCATCGTGTTGCTGACCACACTCAGTTTAAATACCTTGTTGCATTTTGGGCAAAACTTTCATCTACAGCAATTTGGTATAGATGATCTGTTACATGGCGTTGGACTGCATTTGAGTTATGGCGTGTTATTGGGCGCATTTTGCATTCGTTATATTTATGTACGTGAACAGGCGATTCAGCAACGGCATATTGAATTACAAGCGCGGGTACATGCCATGCAGGCGCGTATTCACCCACATTTTTTATTCAACAGCCTCAATAATGTGATTAGTCTCATTGCCATAGATCCCGATAAAGCCGAGCAAATGTTGCTCAATTTGTCGCGTTTATTTCGTGCCAGTTTGCAAGAATTAAAACTGGTTAGCCTGAAAGATGAGATCGAACTTTGCCAGCGATATTTAGACATAGAACAAATTCGTTTAGGCGAGCGTCTGACCGTGGAATGGAAAATTGAACAACCGCAACTGCTCAGTCAGGTACAAATACCCTTATTAACTTTACAACCCTTGTTAGAAAATAGTATTTTTCATGGAGTTGAAAAAGTTTTAGCAAAGAGTACGATAAGTATATTGATCGAAATATTGCAAAACCAAGTCAATATTGTCATTACAAATCCGTATGTCAGCGATAAAATAAATTTAAGACAAGGACACGGTATCGCGCTACAAAACGTGAAACAGCGTTTACAGGCTTATTATGGGCGCAGTGTCGCTTTTCAAAGTTATGCGGGGAATGGTATGTACACGACGGTGTTGCAATATCGCTATAAATAAAAAAACTTGTGATTGTTCTGATTTTTCTTAACTTGATAAAAATAAAGTATTCAACTGAAAAGGAGGGGAAATGGACATCCTAATTTGTGATGATGAGCCTCTGGCAAGAGAGCGATTATCACGTTTGGTCACTCAATTGGGGCATCATGTGGTGGCAACGGCAGCTCATGGGCAACAGGCGATTGAACTGGCAGAAGAACATCAGCCGGATGTCATATTATTAGATATTCAAATGCCGGGAATGGATGGTTTAAGTTGCGCTCAACATTTGCGTGAGCTTGACCCAATGCCAGCCATTGTGTTTTGTACCGCCTACGATGAACATGCACTCGAGGCATTTAAGTCCAATGCGGAAGGCTATTTGTTAAAACCTATTATGCAACAGGAATTGCAACAGGTTTTAGATCATTTAACAAAACTCACGCAAGCGCAGATGAGTCATTTAAAACAAAAAGAAAATATGGACGAATTAAAAATAAAACGTCACCAAATTGCTGCGAAAACTTATCGTGGTGTAGAGTTGGTGCCTATAGAAAATATCTATTATTTTTTAGCCGATCAGAAATATGTCACGGTGCGTCATAAAAATGGCAGTGTCTTGATTGATGAAACGCTGAAAGATTTAGAAACCGAATTTGGTGATCAGTTTATTCGGATTCACCGAAATGCCTTGGTCTCGATTCAGTTTTTGGAGGGGCTAGAAGTGGTCAATTCAGGACAGTATCAGGTACGTTGCCGCGAGCTAGATGAGCGTTTGGCTGTTAGTCGACGACATTTGCCTTTATTGCGAGAACGCATCCAAAAACTCTAATTGATCAGCCTCATCGCAGATGAATACGCAACAGATTGATAAATCGGCAAAGAAATAGACTTGCATTTTTAGGGGATCAGGTTAAGTTTAGATGAACTTATTTATCTTGCTTAGCCACTATGATGAAAACCCTGAAAATTGCAACTCGACAAAGCCCGCTTGCGTTATGGCAGGCTGAACACATTCGTGCCCGTTTAGAGGCGATGCATGCCGATTTAACTGTTGAGTTGGTGACCTTTGTCACACAGGGCGATAAAATTTTAGATACCCCATTGGCAAAAATTGGGGGGAAGGGCTTATTTGTCAAAGAATTAGAAGCCGCTTTAATGGATGGGCGTGCCGATTTAGCCGTACATTCTATGAAAGATGTACCCATGGCATTGCCTGAAGGTCTGAGCTTGGCGGTCATTTGTGAGCGTGAAGACCCACTCGATGCCTTTGTGTCGAATCACTATGCCAGTTTTGCAGATTTACCACAGGGCGCTAAAGTTGGAACCTCAAGCTTGCGCCGTAAATGCCAAATTTTAAAAGCACGTCCAGATTTAGAGATTATTGATTTACGTGGCAATGTGGGTACGCGCTTGTCTAAGCTAGATGATGGTCAGTATGACGCGATTATTTTAGCCAGTGCAGGATTAAAGCGTTTGGGCTTGGCAGAGCGTATTCGTCATACCATTCAGCCTGATGTGAGCTTACCTGCCGTTGGGCAAGGGGCTTTGGGTCTGGAATGTCGTAGCCAAGATCAGGCGGTGTTGGATTTAATTTTGCCGTTAATGCATGCCGAAACCAATGTCTGTGTACGTGCCGAACGTGCTTTTAATGCCTACTTGGAAGGCGGTTGTCAGGTGCCAATTGCAGGCTACGCAACTTTGCAGAATGGTCAGTTGCAGATTGAAGGTCGTGTTGGTAGTGTCGATGGGCAAACCATTCTTAAAGCTGTGCAATTTGGCGCACCTGAACAGGCTGAAATGCTAGGTGAAGAATTGGCAAAAGCTTTATTGGCACAGGGTGCGGGCGAATTACTCAAAGCCCTGTATCAATAATTCATATTGCACCAGAAGCCCATGCTCTTCATTAATACCCGACCTCAAGATCGTGCAGAGGCCTTAACTCAGGCTTTGCAACAACAGCATATTGAGGTCATTGATTTGCCCTTGTTGCAGCTTTCTGCACAGCCGTGGTCGGAGCAACTGGCTAATTTATATGCCCAGTTGCCTCACACGCATATTATTGTGGTGGTTAGTCCGACTGCTGTCGATATTGGGATGCAATATTTAGCCCGAAGCCAAATATCATTGCAGGATTTGCAGCATATACGTTGGGTGGCTGTGGGTGAGAAAACAGCAGAAGTTTTACGTGGATATGGTCTTTACAGCGAAGTCCCGCAGGTTGAAACTTCCGAAGGGATGCTGAGTTTGCCGTGTTTGCAAAATTTGAAAGTCGGCACACACATTGCCTTTTGGCGTGGCGAGGGCGGACGGCAATTTATGATGCAAACACTGCTTGATCAGGGGATGCAGATCCATAATTTTGTATTGTATCGGCGGGAGTGTCCTGCCAGTTCTATTGAAAAAATGCAGGCAGTACGCGCACGTTTAATACAATCTTCAGAATTTATCATGATGATCAGCAGTGAAGCCAGTTGGTTAAACTGGCTAAGCTTAATTCAGCGGGATTTCGATCTACTGAACAAAGGTCATTATTGGGTATTGGGTGATCGTTTAGAGAAAATTTTGCTCGATTATCAAACGCAGCATCATACAAAATATAACGTATTCAAGTTGACCCATTTAAAAACAGAATTAATATTGCAGCAAATGATGCGCATGCAAGGAAAACTATGAAAAAACTGGTTGTGATAGTGGTGTTGATCGCTTTGGTCTGGATCGTCAAATTAAGTTTTGATGTGATGCAAATTTCAGCGCAACAACAGCAACTCAGTCAAAGTTTGCATCTTGTAGAAAAAACCAATGCCAATTTAAATGATCAGTTGGTGGCTTTGCAGCGCCGTAATTATACCCAAGATGCGCCAGAACAGTCCGCAGTATCCAGCGCTGTGCAGCAAGAAGATGCGATTCAACCAGTAGATATGGTGGCGCAGCAATTGGACTTGGTGGAATTTTCCTTACAACAACAACAGTTTCACTATGCGACTGAAAAGCTAGCTCATTTAGACCGTGAGTTAAACGAATATGCTTTAGCTCCTGCTCTGAAACAAAGTTTGCACCAAGTTGTTCAGCAAGATCAGAAACAAATTCAACAATTTATAACAACACGTGATGCGCAATATCAACAAGTAAGTCAGTTATTGCAGCAATTAGATCAACAATTAAAACAGCAAGCTCAACAACCTGAGCTGAACCCTGCCGATGTCGATGATCGTTATTTTTGGCAAAAATGGCTGAGTATTGAATCTGCCAAGCAACCTGCGACACAGTTGATGCAGCGCCAGATTATTTTAAAAGAAGCACAATTGCGTCTATTGCTGGCTCGACAAATCTTTATACAAGGTCAATATGTGCAATATCAACAAGAAGTGAATGACATTATTCAGTTATTACAACAATTGCCTGATCAGAAAGCACAGCAATTGGTTCAGCAATTAGAAAAAATTAAAAATTTAAATATCGTTCCAACGCCAAGTTTAAAAACACGTGCTTTATTGGGGGCGGTATAAATGAAACAGATTTTACTCGCCTATGTGGTGGTCAGTATTGTACTGGTCGCTTTGCTGAGCGTACTGAGTTATGGGCATGGTTCAGGCTATATTTATGTGTATTGGCGCGAATGGCAATTGCAAACCAATATTTGGTTGTTGTTGTTCTTTTTCTTGTCGATTAGTGTTTCGCTACAAATTTTATGGTTGTTGTTAAAGCGCTATTTTAGCCGTGAACAGCGTAAGGTTGAAACAGTATTTAACTTTAAAAATCTGCATCCATATGAGCAATTGGCGGTCATTTGGTTGCTAGATGCTGCAGAAGATCAACACCAGTTTATTCGACAGGTGTTTGCCCAGTCAGGTTTGCTCAAAGGAGTGATGGAAGCACGTATGCACTCCATCCAACAGCAATATCCGCAAGCGTTGGCTGCCTTAAATCAAAGCAGTGCCATGGCGTTTGAGTTGGCAGAAATACAGCGTATTGAAATTTATTTAGCGCAGCAACAACCTGAACAAGCTTTGACGCATTTAGAGTTTTTGAATCAGCACGAATTATCGCCGTGGTTATTTAAAGTCAAAACGGCTTATCAAAAACGTTTAATTGCCTTGTGGGGCGAATTTGCCACGCAATATCCTTGGCATTATTTACGTTCGACCAAATACGGGCATTTAGATGCAGACACCAAGCAAAAGTGGCTGACTGAGTTATTAACCCAATTTGAGCAGGCTGATGCAGAAAATTTACAGGCTTTGCAGCAGCGTTATAGTGATTTAAGTGAGCAGATTTTCAGTCAGTCTTATGCCATTCAGGTGTTGTGGTTGAAGTTATTGTCGCGTCTGCCTGATTTGGCCGCACAACATGAACGTCTTGCGGTACAGATGTTGAGTGAACAGTTTAATCAGGAAGTGTTTTATTTATGGTTCCAACAGCAGTTGTTAAAACAACAACCTGATTATGCCAAAATTGAAAAGCAAATAAATCTGTGGGAACAGAAATACCCTGCATTACCTGTATTTAGTTTTGCCAAATGGCATATTTTTACAGCAACAGCGCGTTATTCAGAAGCCGAGCAATTACTGGATTTATATCCTGAACACGTATTAATGAGTTATTTAAGAGTTAAATCTAATTTAAAAGATCAGCCTGAATTATTAAAACAGTTAAATTTAATCTTTGAAAATAATTCTAATTTTGTCGAAATTAAAATTTAAGGGTGAGTTGTGTTAACACTAGCAGATTATCCAATTGTTTTTGAGCAGCGTGTTGCATGGGGAGATATGGATGCTTTTGGGCATGTCAATAATGTGATCTATTACCGTTATATTGAAAGTGCGCGTTTATATTATTTAGACCATTTAAAAATTTTACAGCAAGATGTTTTGACTGTGATTGCCTCAAATCAGTGCAAATATATACGTCCTGTGGTTTATCCTGATATTTTAAAAATTGGCGTTCGGGTAGAAGAATTGCGTAATAGTGCCATGCGTATGCATTATTTAATCCACAGTGAAGCACAGCAAATGGTGGTGGCAGAGGCAGATGCGGTGATTGTATGTGTAGATCGCGTCAATATGCAAAAAACCTTAATCCCTGAAAATGTACGCGCGGGTATTCATAAAATAGAAAAAACCGTACAGCATATTCTTGATTAAATCTTAATAATCAGTTCATAATATGTCCGACTGTTATTTATATGTAGAGTAGTAGATTTTTTATTGACGCTTCGGTTTGATAAAAATAGAATGAATCTGCTTAATTTAATAACTGAATATAAAAAGCATAGTTTTTGGAGTAAGTATGATGCCTGATATTAGCAATTTGTCTGTAGAACAGTTAAAGCGTTTACAAGCTGAAGCGGAAGCATTAATTGCCACGAAAAAAGATCAAGCAATTGAAGATGCCTATAATCAAATTTTAGCGATTGCAGACAATTTGGGTTTAAGCATTGAGCAGATTTTGGAAGTTGGCGAAAGCAAGCGTAAGAAAAGCCCACGTAAAACTGTAGCGCCACGTTATCGTAGCAAAATCAATTCTACAGATACTTGGACTGGTCGTGGTAAAAAACCACGCTGGTTAGTCGCTGAATTAGAAAAAGGCGCAAAACTTGAAGATTTTCTAATCTAAGCTTCATCAATTTGTCATTGATTTGACTTAGAGTTCAAAAACCAAGCAATACGGCTTGGTTTTTTTATCTGTATCAATTGGCGACGCCGAAAAAGTGTGCATAATGTGTGAGTGTTATAAAAAGTCATTCATAGAAAAATTAGTAAGGTTGGTCGTGGTGGCATGATAAAGAAACCCAAATACATCACGTGGTGGATTTTCGCCCTCATTGCATTTTTGTTTTTTGTGTTATTACAAATTCCAGCAGCGTGGTTAATTTCAAAATTTTATAAAAATAATCAGACCTTACATAATGTGAGTGGCAATATCTGGAAGGGGCAAGCCGATTGGCATAAAGGACAGTTACGTGGCTCTTTAAGTTGGAATACACGTCCTTTAGATTTAGTTTTATTACGTGTCGCTGCCGATGTTGAAGTACACAGTGGTAATACTAAACTCGAAGGCATTGTTGGCTATCGTTTTGGTAGCGTCTTGGTGCAATCTTTAGATGGGCAAGTTGCGCCAGAAACCTTAAAAAGTATTGTGGATTGGCAGTGGCCAAGTAATGCGATTCAACTCAAAGACATTCATTTGAATTTTAAAAAACAGCAAGGCTTCACCAAAGCCAAAGGACAACTGCAGTGGGCGGGTGGCGAATTGCTGTATCGTTTTGCTCAGCGCCAAGACCGTATGAATATCCCTGCGTTAAAAGGCAGTTTGTCCGATGAAAATGGCAAACTGTTATTTGATATTCGCGATCAACGTGAACAAAAAATGCTGAATATTGCGCTTGATCAAAGCTTGATGCTAGATGTGCAACTCACGCAACGCTTATTGATGAATATCGCCTCTTATGAAGGCAAAGCGGGCTTAGATACCTATGTGATCAGCACTCGCCAACCTCTATTAAAAGGAGGTTTCTAATGCGTACACTCTCTGAACGATTAGGGAATTTGCACTGGAAGCAGTTTGATCGTGCTGCGCCAGTATTTTTAGCTTTTTTGATTTTGTATCTGTGTTGGAAACTGGCGAGTTTATTTTGGTGGGTTGTTGCGCCGCCCCAAGTCATGCAAATTGATCGGGTGGAGTTGGGTTCACAGCAACCACAAATCCCGAATATTACCTCCTTTGCATTGTTTCAAGAACTTGGACGCAGCAACACTGCCGATGATCAATTAAATATGACTTTGCAAGGTGTAGTGGTTGGGCAGCCGAGTCAGTTTTCTTCTGCGGTCATTAAAGTGAATGAGGTGGCAGAGCGTTACCGTGTGGGTGATGTGATTGATTTGAGTCAGTACCAATTGGCAGAAGTCTACTGGGATCGGGTGATTTTACGTCATAGCAGTGGCGCGACGCGTGAAGTATTGTTTAAAGGTATTGAAAATGGTTTAAATCAACCTATCGCACCTTTAATTCCAAGTGGTAATCAAGCTCCTGTAACTGCACCTACGCAGTCCGCACAACCGAATAATGCCATTGGACAGGCAGTGCAGCGCATACAGGAAGATCGCGAACAATACTTAAAAGAGATGGGTGTTGAAGCAAATACGGGCAATGGTTATGAAGTGACTACACGTACGCCAGCCGCTTTAAGAAATAAACTGGGTTTACAGCCAGGTGACCGTATTTTGTCTTTAAATGGGCAAAACGTCGGGCAAGGACAAAGCGATGCACAATTGCTTGAACAGGCACGTCGTGAAGGTCAAGTGAAATTAGAAATAAAACGTGGTGATCAAGTGATGACCATACAACAAAATTTTTAAATGGATCGGCATCGTAACTACATGCAGAGACATATTTAGGGTTAGGAAACACAGTAGATTATGGCTTTATTGAATTATGAGCGTCCATTTTGGGCATTACTGGCTGCTGCACCGCTTGTTGCAATGGTGAGTACTGCAAGTCATGCGCAAACCTGGAAAATTAATTTACGTGATGCGGACTTAACTGCATTTATTAATGAAGTGGCCGATATTACGGGCAAGAACTTTGCAGTCGATCCGCGTGTGCGTGGCAATGTCACGGTGATTTCCAACAAAGCCCTGAATAAAAATGAAGTCTATGACCTGTTTTTAGGCGTATTGAATGTGAATGGTGTGGTGGCAATACCATCAGGCAATACCATTCGCCTTGTACCTGACAGCAATGTAAAAAGCTCAGGCATTCCCTATGATGGTCGTCAAAATGCGCGTGGTGACCAAATTGTAACGCGAGTGATTTGGCTAGAAAATACCAATGCCAATGACCTGATTCCTGCTTTACGTCCGCTCATGCCTCAGTTTGCGCATTTGTCTGCGGTCGGGGGCACCAATGCTCTAATCGTGTCTGATCGTGCCAGTAACATTTATCAGTTAGAAAGCATTATTCGTAACCTAGATGGTACGGGGCAAAATGACATTGAAGCGATTAGCCTGCAATCCAGTCAAGCCGAAGAAGTCATTGGCTTGCTTGAGTCGATGAGTTCGACAGGGGCAGCGAAAGATGTTAAAGGTTCGCGTGTGCGTATTGTGGCGGACAACCGTACCAATCGTATTATCATCAAAGGCGATACCGCAACACGTAAACGCATTCGTCAAATGATTGAAATGATGGATGTGCCTGCGGCAGATCGTTTGGGTGGTTTGAAGGTTTTTCGCTTGAAATATGCCAGTGCACAGAATTTAGCAGAAATATTGCAAGGTCTGGTTTCAGGACAGGCGGTGAGCAGCAGGTCTAATGCAAATAGCAACAGTAACAACAACAGTGCTAGTAATTTAAGCAGCACCAATAACAACACAGGTAATTCATCGACTATTTCCACCCCAAGTATTAATTTGGGTGGCAGCTCGAATAGCAACAATCAAAACAACATCACCAGTTTTAATGGTAATGGTGTCAGTATTATTGCCGATGGCTCGCAAAATGCTTTGGTGGTCAAAGCCGATCCGCAGTTGATGCGTGAAATTGAATCGGCCATTCAGCAACTAGATACCCGTCGTCAACAAGTGTTGATTGAAGCTGCGATTATAGAAGTGGAAGGTACCGATGCCGACCAATTGGGTGTGCAGTGGGCATTGGGCGATTTAAGCAGCGGTATCGGTCTAATTAATTTTGACAATATTGGTGCAAGTTTAAAAAATGTTGCTGCAGGCTATTTAACTGGTGGTGCAGCAGGCGCAGGCAGTGCGATTGGTGCAGGTACGTCATTGGTGTTGGGTGATTATCGTGAAGGTCGTGATGGTTCACGCCAGCTATATGGTGCGATGATTCAGGCCTTGAAGGAAAAAACCAAATCCAATTTATTGTCTACGCCATCTATTGTGACCATGGACAATGAAGAAGCCTATATTGTGGTTGGTGAAAACGTTCCTTTTGTAACAGGTTCATTATCTACCAATGGTGGTGTGGCAAATCCGTATACCACTATTGAACGTAAAGATGTCGGGGTTACTTTAAAAGTCGTGCCACATATTGGTGAAGGCGGAACACTACGCTTGGAAGTTGAACAAGAAGTGTCAGATGTCAAAGCCAATAAAGGTCAGGCGCAGGATTTAGTCACCAGCAAACGCGCAATTAAAACTTCTATTTTGGCCGAGCACGGACAAACCATTGTCTTAGGTGGCTTAATTTCTGATAACTCGGTTTATAGTCGTCAGGCTGTGCCAGGTTTGGGTGCTATTCCAGGGTTGGGGCGTTTATTCCGTTCCGATGGTCAATCTAATCAAAAACGTAATTTATTGATTTTTATTCACCCAACCATTGTGGGAGATAGTCAGGATATTCGCCGTATTTCGCAGCAGCGTTATAGCCAATTGTATAGCCTTCAGTTGGCAATGGATGCCGATGGTAGCTTTGCTAAACTGCCTGAGAATGTTAGCGATGTTTATCAGCAGCGTTTGCCTGTATCTCGAGTTGCGCCGCAAACAGGAACTTATCAAACCTTACCATCAGCAGTGTCTGCAAACCGCACAGCAACGGTGGTGAGCACCCCTGTTGCGATTGAGCCTGCGGTACAGCGCCAAAACGTAGTTTTGCCGCAGCAGGAAGTCAGCAAAACTAAAAATACAGTCACTACGACCACAATTCGCGCTACACCTTAATCGTATCCTGCGCAGATTGTGGTTGAGGGCATGTTATGATGTCGCCAAATCACACGAGAGAAGTTATTTATGACTTGGAAAATACAAGCAATTAGCGGTGAATTTACTGGCCAAGAAATTAGTATCGACCGTGATATGTTGGTGGGGCGTCATCAAAGTGCAGATTTGGTGCTGCAATCGGCAGAAATTTCACGTAAACATGCGGCTTTTTTACTTAAAGAACAAGCGCTGTATGTGCAAGATTTAAATTCTTCCAACGGCACTTTTGTAAATGATTTACGCATTGCCGATGAAACCTTACTTAAAGAAGGTGATATCGTCCAATTTGCCAGCTTAAAGTTTTCAGTATTTGCGCCTGCGGTTGAATTGGAACATGCGGCAGATGTCGTCGAAACTGCTGAAAAAGTCACAGCACAAACAGAAAAAACACCTGCACAGCAAATGAACGAGCAGGGAATGCCTGAATTGAATCAACGTGACAGTTCTGTGCAATTAAACCGTGATGGTATGCCGCAAGGCGTGGCAGTACCAAAACCAGCACCTATTCCAGAAGGCGTGGATATTCATGCAGTTCCAGCAGAGCCAACACCTGTGTCTGTCGAGCAGCCTGTTTCTCGTGTGGAACAAGAGAAAGAACAGCAAAAAAATGCTTCTGTTGGCTTGATTTCACTGATTGTCTTGGTGATTTTGGCAGTTTTGGCTTGGCTATTGTTTAAATAAGCAGCCTTTGCTTTACAATCAAGGCATGCGATCGCATGCCTTTGTTCATTTAGGGGGAAGAATGTCTATTGCTCAGCTTGATACACGTCAAGTCATTTTATTTGATTTAGATGGCACTTTGGTCGATTCTGCGACAGATTTATACCGCGCCATGAACATGAGTTTAAATGCACTGCAACTGCCTTTGGTAACACTGGAACAAGTGCGAACTTGGGTGGGGAAGGGAACTGCGGTATTTTGCAATAGTGTCTTATCGCACTTAATGGGCGAAGTTCATCCTGAACAGCAACAACAGCTACTGAACACCTTCTTAGAAATTTATAATGCCGATCCGTGTATCGACACACAACCATTCCCGGGCATTATTGAATTTTTGGACTGGGCAAAAGCACAACAAAAAACCTTAGTTTGTGTGACCAATAAACCTGAACTACCTGCTCGTGCCATTGTTGAAGCATTAGAGATGCAACACTATTTTGCTGATGTGATTGGTGGAGATCGCTTTGAGGAGCGTAAACCACACCCGCGTCAATTGCTGCATTGTGTTGAACATTATCAAGTGGAGAAGTCTCAAGTCTTGATGATTGGTGATTCTTCTAATGATGTTGAAGCCGCGCGTCGAGCGGGGATTGATTGTATTGTGGTCAGCTACGGCTATAATCATGGTGAGCCGATTGCCAATTGTCAGCCGCAACAAATTGTGGATAATTTAACTGAATTGTTAAATATTTAAGATTCAAAAATCAAATAATTTTACGCTAATTGCTATAAAGGATATCAATATGAGTCAGGCTGTAATGCCCATATTTCGATGGCGACGCTAGTCAATCTACAACCGTCCTTCACTTCGTCTTATCGAAAACATTGCTACATCGAAATATAGAGAGCTTCACATGACCACTCTTGCTCAATTTGAACAACTTAAAGCAGCAGGCTACAACCTCATTCCTGTATATCGCCAGCGTTTGGCCGATACCGAAACTCCATTGTCGGTATTTGCACGTTTGAAGCAGCATCAACAAGCCTATTTGTTTGAGTCTGTAGAAGGTGGTGAAAACTGGGCACGTTATTCAATTATTGGTTTGGGTGAATCTACAGTTTTCTCCTGTAATGCGGGTGAACTCACCATCCAACATGCTGACGGTTCAATCGAAAAACAAACTTGTGCACAGCCGTTTCAGTATATCCGCGATTTTCAAGCGCAATTTAAAGTGCCTACGCAAGCTGACTTGCCTGAATTGCCAAGCTTTACAGGTGGTTTGGTGGGTTATTTTGGTTACGATGCAGTGCGTTATATCGAACCGCGTTTAAAAAACGTGCCTGCAGCAGATCCAGTCGGTTTGCCTGATATTTGGATGATGTTGTCTAAAACAGTCATCGTGTTTGATAACTTAAAAGATACCTTGTTCTTAATTGTGCATGCCGATGCAGCGCAGGCAGATGCTTATGACAAGGCACAACAACAACTCGATGCACTAGAAGAAATTTTAGCAACCCCGATTAGTCTAAAAGCAGAAAAACATACGCCACCACATTTTGAATCGCTTACAGGCAAAGAAAAATTCTTGGCGACCATTGATACCGTCAAAGAATACATTCGTGCAGGCGATGTTATGCAAGTGGTGCCTGGACATCGCATGGTGTCAGATTTTGATGGTGAGCCGTTACAGGTTTATCGTGCTTTGCGCCATCTCAACCCATCGCCGTACTTATTCTTGGTACAAGGCAAAACTTTGGGCGATGATCAGCCGTTTCATATTGTCGGCTCATCACCTGAAATTTTATCGCGTTTGGAAAATGGTATTGCCACTGTGCGTCCTTTAGCAGGTACACGCCCGCGCGGTAAAACCAAAGAAGAAGATTTGGCACTTGAGCAAGATTTGTTGTCGGATGAAAAAGAAATTGCCGAACACTTAATGCTGATTGACTTGGGGCGTAATGATGTCGGGCGTATCGCCAAAATTGGTAAAGTACAAGTGACTGATCAAATGGTGATCGAGCGTTATTCGCATGTCATGCATATTGTGTCCAATGTGCAAGGTGAAGTGCGTGACGATGTCGATGCTTTGGATGTTTTTCAGGCAACTTTCCCTGCAGGGACACTTTCGGGTGCACCAAAAATTCGTGCCATGGAAATTATTGATGAAGTTGAGCCTGTAAAACGTGGTGTTTTTGGTGGTGCTGTTGGTTATTTAGGCTGGCATGGCGAAATGGACATGTCGATTGCGATTCGTACCTGTGTTATTCGTCAAAATAAGGTCTATGTGCAGGCAGGCGCAGGTCTAGTTGCGGACTCAAATCCTGAATCTGAATGGAATGAAACCCAAATAAAAGCTCGCGCAGTGATCAAAGCGGTTGAATTATCATCAAATGGATTGATTTTATGAGTTTTTAGCGTTTTTTTTGAAAAAAACACTTGCACGGATTTCAAGTTTTGCTAAACTGCACACCGTTCCGATACGAAACGTACGAAACACTAAGAAACGCCGGCATAGCTCAGTTGGTAGAGCAACTGACTTGTAATCAGTAGGTCCACAGTTCGAATCCGTGTGCCGGCACCATCTTAGGGAGTTTGAGTTGTTAAGTAAAGAACGAACACTGAGTAAGTGTGAAAATGGTGGGATTCCCGAGCGGTCAAAGGGAGCAGACTGTAACTCTGCCGCGTAAGCTTCGAAGGTTCGAATCCTTCTCCCACCACCATTAACTTCGATAGAAGTGGTAATTACCAACATAGATGCGGGAGTAGCTCAGTTGGTAGAGCGGCAGCCTTCCAAGCTGCATGTCGCGAGTTCGATCCTCGTCTCCCGCTCCATCGAAGGATTTTTTGCTCTTATAGCTCAGTGGTAGAGCACTCCCTTGGTAAGGGAGAGGTCTCGAGTTCAAATCTCGATAAGAGCTCCAGATACAGTTTAGCGATTATTCGCACAAGATTTTCAAAAAGCAGGCTTATTAGTCTGCTTTTCAAGTATTAGGTGTCTAGTTTTTTAGGCGATATGTCGGGGCAGAGTTTTACTCAGCATTGTGTTCGACGTAAACGAGGAAGATGAACATGGCTAAGGCTAAGTTTGAACGTAATAAGCCACACGTTAACGTGGGCACAATCGGTCACGTTGACCATGGTAAAACAACTTTAACAGCTGC